>NZ_CAUYTL010000035.1:0-30226 GCF_963575615.1 Listeria rocourtiae subsp. hofi
TGTTTTGGATTCTCTCAAGGACCGTGTGTCACATTACATTTCTATTTCTTAATTACACACTTTTCTTGACAAACCCGATTCAGTGTTAGTATTTAAGTATGTTGTTGGTGCTATAGTTTCAATATTAGGATGCGCGGCAAATGTCGTGACAATTTTGGCTTTTCTAAGTAATTAAATGGAATAAATATCATGGAAAATATTTTGAAAGCCCCTCGTACTACCAACAGGTCTGCCATGCATATTAAACCTGTCAAGACCATAAAAAACAAAATAAGCTTTGCACGATTTTAATTATTCTAGCATCTCTAGAATATGATAATCGCGCAAAGTTTTTTTGTGTAACGAAATATTAATCAACATATTGCACATTACTACGCCTATAATTGGGCTTTGTATATGAAATATAGCATGGTAAAAGAAAAATATAACAACACTCAAAAAACTCTATAAACTCATCAATGCTCACAATCAAAACACACTCACAACAGCCCCCCCCCCACACCCAATAACTATCTTTTTCCCCTTACTTCCACTAAAATAGACTCTATGGATAAAAAGCAAGAACTAAGGGGAGTGCGAAAAATGGTAACGATAAGAGATGTGGCGAAAAAAGCAGGGGTATCGGTGGCTAGTGTTTCCCGGTATATCAATAAAAATGGTTATGTGCGTAGCGAGACGGGAGAGAAAATTGCTGCAGTTATAAAGGAATTGAACTATGTTCCTAATGAGGTTGCGCGCTCTTTATTTCAAAAGAAGTCAAAAATTATTGGCATATTACTGCCGGATATTGCGAATCCATATTTCCCTTTATTAGCGAAAGGGATTGAGAAAGTATTAAACAAAAATGGTTATATGATGTTGCTCGCTAATACTTCTGATTCAGAAGAGCTGTTACAGGAGTATATCACTGCATTTACCAAAAATAATGTCAGTGGTATTATCACAGCGCTACCAATCGAGCCAATTGATAATATTTCGGTTGTTGGTATTGACCGAGTCTACGAAACTCCTTTTAATCGTGTGTTGCCGGATGATTATCTTGGTGGGCAGATTATCGCAAAAGAAATCTTAAAAACGACTTTTACTAATATCTTAATTATTACTGGTAATCTAGCTTTTCAAAGTGCTAAAAAAAGGCTGGATGGCTTAATTGAAGTTTTGGATGCCCAAAAAGCTCACTATGAAATCTTTGAAACGAGCTCATTTAATGTGAATGAACTAGATAAAATTGCTGATACAATCTTTGAAAAATATCCTAATATTGATACAGTTATCGCGGCTAATGATTACCTTGCTTTAAGAATCATGCAAGAAGCGCAACAGAGAGGGCTTTCTATCCCTAAGGACTTACAAATAATAGGCTATGATGGTATTCCTTTTTCGAATATGGTGTACCCGAAACTAACAACAATTAAGCAGCCAGTCTATGAAATGGGCGAAGCGGCAGCTACTTTAATGGTCAAAATGTTGAATGGAGAAGTGGAAGGTATAGAGGAACAAATTCTCCAAGTTTCATTGCAAAAAGGAGGAAGTTTAAGGTGAAAGGGTTTACATTTTAAGCGAGGAGTGTTATTATACCCCTATAGGTAACCGGTTACATATAGATTTAGAGGTGATGAAATGAAGAAGGTAGCGGTCATTGGTAGCATATCTAAAGATTTTGTTGTTACCACTGAAAGTATTCCTAATCAAGGAGAGACAGTTGTTGGTGAACGTTTTCAAACATTTTTTGGAGGAAAGGGGGCAAATCAGGCAATTGCTTTATGTCGTGCTGGAATGGAGGTATTTATGCTAGGAGCGGTTGGAGATGATGAGTTGGGTAGGGATTTGATTCATAACTTAGAACAACATGGTGTGGACTGCGGGATGGTGCAAAATCTAAAGAATGTTAACAGCGGCTCGGCTCATATTCAAATTATGAATGGAGATAATCGAATTGTGATTGTACCAGGAGCCAATGATTTTATTTCGATATCCGATATAGAGACACATTATGAACAATTAAAACAGATGGATATGATCGTATTGCAAAATGAGATACCGATGGAGACAATTTGTGCCGTCATTAATTTTTGTGATAAAAATCAGATTCCAGTGCTTTATAACCCCGCGCCTGCTAAAGAAATACCAGAATCATATATCGATAAAGTCAATTACTTAACGCCGAATGAGCATGAATTTGACACACTATTCCAGAATCAAGATTTATCTGAAATGTTGCGGATGTATCCTAATAAATTGATTGTGACGCTTGGAGATCGTGGAGCGATATTTTATGACGGTGAGCATGAAATAATAGTTTCTGCTGAAAAAATTTCCAACATTGTAGATACAACTGGTGCTGGAGACACATTCAATGGTTACTTTGTGAAAGGGATTATGGATGGAGATTCGGTGAAGCAAAGTGTGTACTTAGGAAATGTCGCTGCTGGGTTGGCAATTCAAGCGGAAGGCGCGCAAGATGGGATTCCGACTTATGAAAAGGTGAAAGCGTTGTTATGAAAAAAAGAGGTGTATTAAATTCAGATATAGCTAAAATTATAGATGATTTACGACATACAGATCAGATTATCATTGCTGACTGTGGTTTGCCTGTTCCTAAAAATGTAAAGCAGATTGATATTTCATTGGAACTTGGGACGCCATCATTTTATAGCGTATTAGAAGTTCTGCTCAAGGATATCGCGGTTGAGAAAGTAATACTTGCGGAAGAAATGAAACAAAATAATGTGGATTTATATCAGAAAATGGATACTTTATTTTCTGATATCGAATGGGTTACACACGAAGAATTCAAACAATTAAGCGAGAATGTAAAAGTAATCATCCGTACAGGTGAAAATACACCTTTTGCCAATGTAATTTTACAATCAGCAGTAGTCTTTTAAAAGGGAGAGGAGTGTGCGCATGGAAATCCAAATGAAAGAGATACACAAAAGTTTCGGTTCAAATGAAGTACTTGCAGGTGTCGACTTGGAGTTAAGAGCCGGTGAAATTCATGCTTTAATGGGCGAAAATGGTGCTGGTAAATCCACACTGATGAATATTTTAACTGGCTTGCATAAACGAGATGCTGGATTTATACGGATTGATGGGCAGGAGCGCTATTTCAAAAATGCAAAGCAGGCAGAGGAATTTGGTATCACATTTATTCACCAAGAAATGAATACGTTTTTAAATATGACGGTTTTAGAAAATATGTACTTAAATAAAGAGTTAACGACTTCTATGGGCCTACTAGACAATAAAAAGATGAAGAAAATCGTGCAAGGTATTTTTGATGAATTACAAATTTCATTAAATTTAGATGCACAGGTGAGTACCTTATCTGTCGGACAGCAGCAAATGCTGGAAATTGCTAAATCATTAATGGTCAATGGGCAAGTTTTAATTATGGATGAACCAACTGCTGCCCTCTCAGAAACAGAAATTGCGAACTTATTTCGGATTATTCGGGGGATTAAAGATCGAGGCGTAACGATTGTTTATATATCTCATAGAATGGAGGAAATTTTTGCATTATGTGATCGGATTACGGTGATGCGAGATGGGAAATCTGTCAGTCATTACAATGTGGCTGATGTCGATGTACAGCAAATTGTACAGGATATGGTTGGGAGAGATATAGGAGATTTTTATCCTGAAAAAAAGAATCTGATTGGTGAGGTAAAGTTTGAGGTGGATAATTTTACATCTAACCCTGCTTTTAAAGATATTTCTTTTTCTGTGCGAGAAGGAGAAATTGTTGGTTTTTCAGGGCTGATGGGATCTGGTCGAACGGAAATTATGCGTGCCATCTTCGGCATGGATAAGCGTGACAAAGGTGAATTAAAGTTAAATGGGAAGCCTATCTCGATTCGCCAGCCTTCGCAAGCAATTGAGCAAGGAATTGGCTTTTTAACCGAGAATCGTAAAGATGAAGGTTTAATTATGGATTTTAGCTTGGAAGATAATATTACACTACCGTCCATAGACGAATTCTCAAAACATGGCTTGTTGGAAAAGAAAACTATGAGTGATTTTGTCGAACTACTGATGAAAAGGTTAACGGTCAAAGCTGAAAGTAAAGAAGTCCCGGCGAGAAGCTTGTCAGGAGGGAACCAACAAAAAGTTGTGCTGTCGAAATGGGTCGGAATTGGTCCGCAAGTTTTGATTTTAGATGAACCGACACGTGGCGTTGACGTAGGGGCTAAAAGGGAAATTTATTTGTTGATGAACGAACTGGCAGCACACGGAGTAGCTATTATAATGATTTCAAGTGATCTTCCAGAAGTAATGCGTGTTAGTGACCGGATTATTGTTATACATGAAGGTCGCATTGCAGGTGAGGTACGAAGAGATGATGCAACACAGGAAAAAATAATGAACTTAGCAACTGGGGGGAAATAGCATGGAAAACACCAGAAAAAAGATTTTCGCGGTGGGCTCACTGGGGCCAGTTTTGGCGCTCATTGTGCTAATTATTGTTGTAACCGCTTTAAATCCAAGCTTTATTACTACGGACAACTTACTTAATCTGTTACGGCAAGTATCTATTAATGCACTTATTGCTTTTGGTATGAGTTTTGTCATTCTAACGGGAGGAATTGATCTATCTGTTGGCTCGACGCTTGCTCTATCAGGTGCATTGACTGCTGGAATTATAGCAAGTGGTATTTCACCGCTTATTGCGATGTGTCTGGGCATGTTATTAGGCGCATTTCTAGGTATGATTAATGGCATTTTAATAGCAAAAGGTAATTTGGCGCCATTTATTGCTACACTTGCTACCATGACAATTTATCGTGGAGCTACGCTAGTTTTCACAGATGGCAATCCAATTACAGGAATTGGAGATAGCTTTATTTTTCAGTTTGTTGGAAAAGGATATCTTTTTGGGATACCAGTTCCGATTATCATTATGGTTATATGCTTCTTATTGTTATACATCCTATTGCATAAAATGGCTTTTGGGAAAAAGACGTATGCTGTGGGGGGGAATATCCAAGCAGCTAGAATTGCGGGGGTGAAGACTGATAAAGTTCAAATAATTATTTATACTATTTCAGGTTTTATGGCATCGATTGCAGGCATTATACTCACTTCAAGACTGAATTCAGCGCAACCGACAGCGGGTGTATCGTATGAAATGGATGCTATCGCGGCTGTTGTATTGGGCGGTACAAGCTTATCTGGCGGAAAAGGACGGCTTTTTGGAACATTAATTGGAGCCTTGATTATTGGAACAATCAACAACGGTCTGAATTTGTTAGGAATATCTAGTTTTTATCAACAGATTGTAAAAGGATTAGTTATTATTATCGCGGTATTACTGGATCGCAGGCAAAATAAGTGAGAAACGAAGGAGGAAACAGATAATGAAAAAATTAGTAATAGTCATGATGGCAGTAGTGTTATTTCTATCAGGATGCAATGTTGCAAGCTTGGGTAATGACGAATCAAAAGGAGACACGAAGGTAACAGAGAAAAAACCAGCAGAATTAAAAATTGGCGTAAGTATTTCTACGTTGAATAATCCATTTTTCGTATCAATTAGAGAAGGTGTTACGACGCTTGCAAAAGAGAATAAGACAGAGACTATCATTGTCGACGCGCAAAATGATGCAACAAAGCAAAGTAATGATATTGACGACTTGATTCAGCAAAAAGTGGATGCTATTTTAATCAATCCAGTGGACTCTTCCGCGATTCAGCCAGCAGTAGAAGCGGCAAATGAGGCCAATATTCCTGTCATTGCGTTGGATAGAAGCTCAGATGGAGGGAAAGTTTTAACGCTAGTTACCTCAGATAATGTAAAGGGTGGAAAAATGGCAGCGAAGTTTATTGAGGAGAAAATCGGAAAAGGGGCGAATGTAGCTCAATTAGAAGGCACACCAGGAGCATCAGCTACACGTGAACGCGGTGAAGGGTTTGAAAGCATTGCTAAGAAGGAATTAAAGCTTGTTGAAAGTCAATCAGCGGACTTCGATCGTGCTAAAGGCTTAACGGTAATGGAGAACATGTTACAATCGAATCCAGATATCAAAGCAGTTTTTGCGCAAAATGACGAGATGGCACTGGGCGCAGTAGAAGCGTTGAAATCGGCAGGTAAAGCAAACATAAAGGTTATTGGATTTGATGGTAATGAAGATGGATTAAAGGCTGTTAAAGCAGGAGAAATGGCAGGAACGGTAGCTCAAAAACCTGTGGAAATGGGAAGATTAGCTCTTCAGGCGGCATATGATTATTTTGCAGGTAAGAATGTTCCAAGTAAGATAGATTCACCGTTAGAACTAGTGCAGGCGAAGTAGCATGTATAGAATTTTTTGGAGGCGATTATCCAAGTTTAAAAATTTTTAAATTATGGCTAGTCAATCGGATTTCAAGTTATAAAACCGCAAGATATCGACTTTTTGAAGATCGTAGAAAATCTCCAATATCAGTCGTTTCAGGCGGTTTTTTCTTTTTTTTATAGTTAATTTGCGTAATTATGGTTAAAAGAGTAGCAGAGGTGGGTATTAGATAGATGTACTAACTAAGAATTGTAGCATGATTTTTATTTGATAAATTGCTACATACCATGCTACAATTTTTGTGGCAGTAATTATTTTACTCTTGTTCGATTATTTACCTAGTACTTATTGTTAGTTTTAAGTTTCAGAACATTCTCATTAATTTGTTCGATAATTAACAGAGTAGAAGAATGCATAGAAAAAATGAGGATATTACGCGGGTTAATATGTTGGTCGGAACAATTTTAAAGAAATGAGGGATTTATATGAATCCAGTTACAGCTTTTACAATTATTATGCTTATTTGGACAATTGGAGATTTTGTGGCTAAGAAAACGAAGTCGGTTATTTCGTCTTTACTCGTAGCTGCGATAATTTTTATTGTCGGGTTCAAAACGAATATTTTCCCAGAAGATTTGTTGACGAGTTCTTCTCTGCTTGCGCTTGGTCAGACGGTCATTGGCATGCTGATTGTGCATATTGGGACGATGATTAGTATTGAAGAACTGAAAAAACAGTGGAAAACAGTTCTTATCGGTGTTTCTGCGATACTTGGCATTATCGTTTTTCTTTTCACGATTGGCTCTTTTTTCTTGGATCAAAATTTCATCATTTCGGCGATTGGAGCTATTAGTGGCACGACTGTTGCGGTTATCATTGTTCAAGAGGCAGCTTTGGCATCTGGACTAGTATTAGTTGCTGTTTTTGCGGTCTTGATATCGGCTTTTCAAGGGCTAATTGGTTATCCGCTTACGTCGATTATTTTGCGGAAAGAGGCGCATCGTGTGAAAGGGGAATATCGTGCTGGGCGATTGAAAGCGAAGGCACCAGTCAAAAAAGAGGAAGATAAGGAGCCGAAAACGATATTGCCGAAAGCGTTACAAACGACAGCAGGAACTTTGTTTGTAGTAGGTGCGGTGGTTATGCTGGCTGGTTTTATTTCTGATATGACGAATGGTATTGTAAACCAATTTGTTATCGCGTTATTTCTTGGTATTTTACTTCGTACGTTTGGTGTTTTGAAACCGAATATTCTAGTTGGTATCGATGCCTATGGATTGATGATGATTGGTATTTTGCTCATTATTTTTGGTCCGCTCGCTACGTCTTCTGTGGACGATTTAATTGCGCTTATCGGGCCACTTTGTATCGCATTTGCCATTGGAGTTACAGGAAGTATAGTTTTTTCGGCCATTTTGGGGAAAATTCTTGGATACAGTCTAGCGATGTCGATGGCGATTGGGCTCACGACGCTTTATGGGTTTCCGGGAACGATGATTTTGAGTCAAGAGGCCGCGAGAAGTGCTGGTGAAAATAGGGATGAAATCGCGGCGATTGAAGGCGAAATATTACCGAAAATGATTATTGCTGGGTTCTCGACGGTGACAATCTTATCGGTCTTGGTTAGTAGTATTCTGGCGGAGTTTATACATTAGAAAGGTTAGTGAAAGCAGCTATCAAAACCACCTTATTTGGTGTCAGCGTGTCGACAAACGCTCATTTTCGTTGTTAAAAGCTCCGTTCCAGTGCTCACGTACTCTAGTACGCTCCGCGCTGGTACTCGCTTTTGCCTAGAAACTAAGCATTTGTCGACACGCTGAGGTTTTGCGGGAAATCATGTGAGGTAGTTTTTCTACAGTCTGCCACTTTATTTGGTGTTATGGTTGCTTTTTTGTTATGATTGGATGCGAATGGAGGGGGAAAATGTGAAGTTAGGTTATGCGTGTATTAATATGTCGATGCCTTCTAAATTTCGGACGTGTAGGTTGCGGACTGTGGAGGAGCAGGGGCTGGAAAAGGTGAAGGAAATCGCGGTACATAATTTAGCGGAGGTTATTCGTGTCTTGGAGTGGAATGCCGCGCACGAGATTTATTTTTTCCGGATGTCGAGTGACTTGATTCCTTTTGCGTCACATTCGATTATGACGTGGGATTGGCAACAAGACGCGGATATTTTGGCGCTGACGGCGGAGATTAGTCGGTTGCGGGAGCTTCATGGGATGCGCTTATCCATGCATCCTGGGCAATATACGATTATTAATTCGCCGCGTGTGGATGTTGTAGAGAAGGCGATTGCGGAGTTAACATATCATCAGCAGTTGCTAGATTTGGTTGGCGGAACAGATATGATTTTGCATATTGGTGGGGCTTATGGGGATAAGAAAATAGCAAGTGAGCGTTTTATTCAGGAATATAACGGCTTATCAGATGATATTAAGCGGCTTTTACGTTTGGAGAATGATGATAAGATATATACAGCGAATGATGTTTTGGCAATTTCCTGGGCTACGGGCGCAACTGTTTGCTTTGATATTCATCATCATATTTGCAATCACGAGCAGGATGCAGATGCAGTGCAAATTGTGACGGATGTTTTTAAAACGTGGAAAACGACGCCAAAAATGCATATTAGTTCTGGAAAAACGGGAAGTGAAGATAGGTCACATCATGATTTTATTCATTTGACAGATTTCCAGCGGTTAATGGCGTTATTGGCTGGTCGAGATGCGGATATCATGTTTGAGGCTAAGCGCAAGGAACAATCAGTTTTGAAGTTACGCGAGGAGTTGTGATAGAGGTTTACGGATGGATGAAGTCATGATAGAATGTAGATGAATGACTGATGGAGGCGAAAAGGAGATGGCAAAACGGACTCGTGCGGAGGAATTAATTTTTACGCGGAATAAGATTTTGACGACGGCTCGTGATTTGTTTATGGAAAAGGGTTACCGAACTGTGTCAACGCGGGATATCGCAGCGCAGTGCCAGATGACCCAACCAGCGCTTTACCATCATTTTAAGGATAAGGAATCGCTCTATGTGGAAGTTGTTCGGCAGTTGACAATCGAGATTCACGCGGACATGATTCCGATTGAACAGGCGGCTTTTGAACCGAAAGTGCAGTTAAAGGCCATGTTGATGATGCTAATCGAGAACCATCCCACGAATATTGTGATGATGATTCATGATATTTTGAATGAATTGAAGAAGGAAAATCAATTTCTGATGTTCCAGTTATGGCAGTCTACTTATTTAGATCCGTTTAAGCGGCTTTTTACGCGTATGGCAGAGGATGGAGCGTTACGCAATGGTGTGACTAGTGAAACGGCCGCGCGTTATTGTTTGTCGACGATTAGCCCGGTTTTTGCTAGTGATAGCCCGTTTCGTACTGGTTCGATTTCGGATAGGCTAGATGAGCTGATTGATTTTATGATGTTTGGGATTTGTGAAAAAGAGGTATAATTGGAATGTCTCTTTTTTTATAAATAAATATTTATCACTTGATAAACGAAAATATTGATCGGATGATAAGTGAAAAAGAATAAGGGGGAACATGAGATGAGTCATGGTATTTTTAGTAAGATTGCAAATGCGGTAGGCGGAAAGCGCGGTAGGTGGGTCACGCTTGCTATCTGGATTTTGATTGTGGTGGCTTTACAAGTTTTTTTGCCGAAATCAGCGGATTATAAGGATGATGCGGCACCCGATTTAGCGGCTTCGGAGCCTTCTGTCGTTGCACAAAAAGTGATGGATGAGCAATTTCCGACGGGAGAAGGTACGCCGGCTTTAATTACATGGTTCCGTAGTACGGGTTTGACGAATGTCGATTTAGTGCAAATTCAGGAGTTTGCTAAGGAGTTACAGCAAAACCCGCTGGATCATCAGAAAACGGTAGTTCCGTATGATAAAATGCCACTTCCTGTTTTGAAGCAACAGGTTTCTAAGGATGGTACGACATTTATTCAGACGGTTTTGATGGATTCAGCGGCTACTTCCGATGAGCTCAAAACGAGTTTTGAAGAATTGGAGAAAACGGCAAATGGGATTTTTGCAGATAAGCCATTTGATCAGGAGGTGAGTAGTAAGGATATATTGACGGCTCGGACGACTGGACCTGCGGGTATTGGTGTTGATGCGACGGAATTGTTTAGTGATGCCGATGTGTCGCTATTGATTGGTACTGTGTTGCTCGTTTTGATTTTCTTATTGGTGATTTATCGTTCACCAATCTTGGCATTTATTCCGCTTATTGCAGTTGGATTCGCTTATTTGGCAGTGACGCCGATTATTGCGCTACTTGGCAAAGAAGGCGTGATTACTTACGGGTCACAAGGACTGTCGATTATGACCGTGCTTCTTTTCGGAGCTGGAACGGATTATTGTTTGTTTTTGATTGCGAGATTCCGCAGCCAGTTGCATCATGATGAGAACCGGTATATGGCTTTTAAAAAGGCTTTTAGTAATACGGCGGGGGCTATTGCGCTAAGCGGGTTTACGGTAATGGCGGCTTTGCTGATTTTACTTGTCGCAAAATATGGTTCGATTCATAATTTTGCGGTTCCGTTTAGTTTGTCAATTTTGATTATGATGATTTCTTCTTTGACGCTAGTTCCAGCGCTACTCGGGATTTTTGGGCGAATTTCATTTTGGCCGTTTGTTCCACGTACAGAGGAGATGTCGCAAGTGCGTGCTGCTAAAAAAGGAAAAACGGCGAAACCTCGTCGGGAAAATCGTTTTTGGCATCGTGTCGGTGAAATGTCAGCGGAACACCCGATAAAGACATTCGTGGTTACGATTTTGATTTTAGGTGGTTGTGCGATTTTTGCGACACAGGTGAAATATACGTACGATACGCTTTCGTCGTTTCCAGAAGATATGCCTTCACGTGAAGGTTTTACGCTGATTAGTGATCATTTTGGAGCGGGGCAATTGGCGCCAGTGAATTTGATTGTTAAAACGAACGGGGAGAAGACAGATCTTCGGACTAATTTGGAGAAAGAGGATGGCGTGGCTAATGTTTCTGTGGGGATTCCAAGTACAAAAAATCGGGATTATGTGATGTATACGATTGAACTTGCGGATAATCCTTATAGCAACGAAGCGATGGATGTGATTCCGGATATCCGTGATGTGGCGGAAACAACGCTTAGTGATGCGGGAATTTCGAAAAATAATGTTTGGATTGCTGGGCAGACAGCGACACAATATGATTCACGTGCAGTGACAAAACAGGATGAGGCTTTGATTATTCCACTTGTTATCGGCCTGATTGCGTTGTTACTACTCGTTTACTTGCGCTCGGTGACGGCGATGGTTTATCTTGTTGCTACGGTCTTACTTTCATTCTTTAGTGCATTGGGACTTGGTTGGCTCATTATTCATTACATCATGGGTGCCGATGCTATTGCTGGTTTGATTCCGATTTATGCGTTCGTCTTTATCGTCGCACTCGGTGAGGATTACAACATTTTCATGATTTCAAGCATCTGGAAAAAAAGTAGAGAACTGCCATTGCGTGAGGCGATAGCAGAGGGCGTTGGGCAAACTGGTGGCGTGATTACATCAGCGGGAATTATTTTGGCAGGTACGTTCGCTGTTTTGACGACTTTACCAATTCAATTGCTTGTCCAGTTTGGCTTAATTACAGCAATCGGCGTGTTATTGGATACATTCATTGTTCGTCCGTTCTTAGTTCCTGCAATCACGATGTTACTCGGAAAATGGTCTTTCTGGCCAGGAAAAGGTCATAATAAAGAACGTTGATGCTTGTTTCCAGCCCTAAAAAGTATATAATAGACATATTAAATGGGGGTGTGTGAGTGATGAACATCGTGGACATGCATTGTGACGCGCTTTATAAGCTGCAGGCCGGTGTTGGAAAAGCCATGTTTCAGGATTCGGAACAATTGGACGTTAACTTTGAAAAAATGATTGCTGGTGGTATCAAAATGCAGGCTTTTGCGATTTTTCTGGAGCCAACAACACCTGTCGAACAGAAATGGAAGAAAGCGATTGAGCAAGTGAATATTTATAAACAGCATGTATTGCATCGGAATGGTGTGATTAAGCCGCTTCGACAGTGGTCTGATGTGGATCGTGTGCCAGAGGAGAAGATTGCAGCGTTTTTGACATTAGAAAGTGTAGAGCCGATTGGAACGGATTTACGAAAACTGGATCAAATGTTGGATTATGGCGTGCTTTCAGTTGGTTTGACTTGGAATAACGCGAATTTGGCGGCGGATGGAATTGAGGAATCGCGTGGTGCTGGCTTGACGGATTTTGGCAAAGCGATAGTGGCTAAACTAAACGAGCGGAAAGTGTTTACGGATGTTTCACATTTGAGTGAAAAGGCGTTCTGGGATGTGATGGAACTTGCAGATTATCCGATTGCGAGCCACTCCAATGCAAAGGCGATTTGCTCGCATCCTCGGAATTTGTCGGATGACCAGATTAAAGCTTTGCTTGAAAAAGATGCGATGATTCATTTAGTTTTCTATCCGTTATTCGTTAAGGAGACAGCAGATACAGTTTATATGGAAGATTTAATTGCGCATATGAAGCATATTTGCGAGCTGGGTGGTGTGCGTAATATTGGTTTTGGTTCCGATTTTGATGGGATTCCGTATCATATTGAGGGACTTGAAGATTGTTCGAAATATCCAGCATTTATTGCGGAACTGAGAAAGCATTTCACGGAGCAGGAGATTAGAGGTTTTTGCTACGATAATTTTATTGCACATTTGCCACGATAGGATTAAGGAGGCTAGGGCAAAACTTATTTTCATGTAAAATAAGCAAGATACAACAAATCCTTTTTTCGAGTAGGTAGTAAATCTTGCTTGGCACAAATCGAGCGAAAGCGTGTGTATTCAGGGGGCTTGGAATGGATTAACCGTGCACTTTGTTCATGCTTCTATTTGGGACTGTAACTCATGTTATTCGAACGCTCGTAGCAAAGCGAGCGTTTGTTGCCGATTTATTTGGGGTATTTCTCAATCTTATCGGGACTGTGGCATATTGTATTCGAACAGTCGCTGGTGGATTACATGTTCGCTTTGCTCTCATGTATATTGGGACTGTAACTCATTGTATTCGAACAGTCCCAACAATTAGGGGCTTATCGACTTGGGTTTGACGTGTTATAATGGAGGGGACGAGTATGAAATAGGAGGAGTTATCTCATGAGATTAGAGTCCAATTTTGTCCAAAAGCAGCAGCAGACGCAGTCAATGAAGTTGATGATGACCCAACAGTTATCGCAATCTATCGCGATGTTGCAGTTTAATATGGAAGATTTGACGGCTTTTCTGGAAGATAAGGCACTTGAGAATCCTTTAATAGAGGTGATTCCAGGTGTGGATATGGCTCCTGATTATACAATAACGACGACGCGCAAACAAGACCATCTCGCAGGGGCTGATGATACGGATTGGCTGGAGCAGATTGCAGATACAGCGATGACGCTTTCAGATGCTTTGAAGGAGCAAATGCAGTTTTTGGAGATGACGAGCCAGCAGAAATTAGTGTTGCTATTTTTAATTGAAAGCTTAGATAAGAACGGCTATTTGCAGACGGAGCTTGATGTTGTTGCTTCGGCGCTACTTATTTCTGAGGCGGATGTTTTGGAGATGCTAGAGGTGCTACAAGGTTTGGAGCCGGCGGGTGTTGGTGCCCGTGATGCGAAAGAATGTATTTTGTTGCAAATCGAACGGCATGAAAGAGCGCCAGATAGAGCATACGAGCTGATTCGTGATTATTTTGAGGACTTTGCGAATAAGCGTTGGAAAAAAATTGCTGATGGATTGAGTGTTGAGATGAAAGCTATTCAGGTGATTTCGGATTTTATTATTACGCTTAATCCGAAACCTGGTGCAGAATTCGAATCGGAACGAGTGCAGTATGTCGTGCCTGATCTTGTGTTGCAAAGGAATGGGAACGAATTGCGGGTTCAGGTTGCCAAGCAATTTTTGCCACGAATGAAATTCCAAGAAAGCTATTTCCGAATGATGCAAGCGACGCAAGAAAAGGACGTTGCAGCATTTTTGAAGGAGAAGGCTGGTGAGTTTGAATGGTTGAAAAAGGGATTGGAGCAGCGGGTAAGCACGATTGGTCGAGTTGGGGCAGCAATTGTAGAGCACCAGCGGGAGTTCTTTTTACATGAAGGAAAACATTTGCAGCCATTGACATTGAAGGAAATTGCGGAGGAAATTGAAGTACATGAATCGACGGTTAGTCGGGCAGTGAATGGCAAGTATATGGAGACGGCGCATGGTGTGTATGAGTTGAAGTATTTCTTTTCATCGAGTCTGACAAAAAAAGCGAGTGAGGAATCTGATGCAGGTGATGTTTCAAGTCAGAGCATTAAGAAGTTTATCCAGCAATTTGTGAACAATGAAAATAAATTAAAACCGCTTTCTGATCAAAAAATTGTGGAGATGTTGGATGAGCAAAGTATTCAGGTTTCCCGCCGAGCCATTGCTAAATATCGTGGTGAGCTGAACATCCCATCCTCATCGAAACGTAAAAGGTTTGCTTGACCTCTTGTTGTCTATTCAAGAGGTTTTTATTTGGGTTGTTTATGTTTTAACACAGTCATTCCGTGGAATATGATAATGTGTCTTTTTTTATAGTAGAGATACAGTGTTAATAAATCGTGAATTTTTCTTTAATATAGTAGCTTAATGCTTGAATTTTGAACTAATCACTGGTAGAATGGTTGTTGTAGGGTAATGAAATAACTACTTGCTTTATGGCAGGCGATTTACGAAAGAGATGGGTTAGTTTAGAAACGAAAAGATGGCTGGATTCGAATTTTATCGATAATAGCCACAATAGTTTACTAGCAAAGACTTAGTTCTCTTGTTTTTTTAGTTTTATCGGGACATCTTATGACTAAGCGGGTCAAGAAGAGTCCAAGATGGTTAGGAGACTTTGAAATGTCAGATATTATTAACATTCAAAAGAAATTGTTACCCGACATGCTTCTAGTGATGCAGAAGCGCTATCAAATTTTGCGCTCGATTTATTTTGCGGAACCGGTTGGTAGACGGACACTTGCCCAAATGCTTGGTATGAGTGAGCGGGTACTGCGCGGTGAGGTAGAATTTTTGAAAGCACAGGGTTTAATCGGCATTGCTCCGGCTGGGATGACAGTGACAAAGGATGGTCTGGTCGTGTTCCGCGAATTAGAATCCGTTATGAATCAGTTGACGGGAATACATACAATGGAAGACAGACTGCGCGAGAAATTAAAGATCAAAGCTTGTTTTGTAGTTCAAGGAGATAGTGATGTAACGCCGTGGGTCTTGGAAGAAATGGGGCGCGTGGCACTCGAGCAACTGGATATATCGCTTACAGAGAAGAAGAATACAATTGCTGTAATGGGTGGATCGACAATGGCAACGCTAGCCGAAATGATGACGCCTGATTTTGCGAATGGGCGTGAATTGCTTTTTGTTCCAGGGCGTGGCGGACTTGGTGAGGATTTGAATAACCAAGCAAACACGATATGTGACAGGATGGCAACGAAGACGAATGGGAAACACCGTATGTTTTATGTACCGGAACAACTTGGCGAAGAGGCCTATCAATCATTGCTGAAAGAGCCTGCGATTCAAGAAGGATTGCGACTCGTTCAATCGGCGAATGCGATATTACATGGCATTGGCGATGCGATGACGATGGCACAACGACGACACACAAATGCTGAAACAATGCAAAAAATAACAGATAGACAAGCCGTGGGTGAAGCATTTGGCTATTACTTCAATGAACAAGGAGAAGTTGTGTACAAAGTTCCGACGTTTGGTTTACAGTTTGAAGACTTACCTCGCATACCGAACATTATTGCGTTAGCAGGAGGCACTTCAAAGGCCAAAGCAATCAAGTCGTATATGAAAACCGCTCCGACACATACGATTTTAGTAACAGATGAAGGAGCTGCAACGATGCTTTTAAAAGGGGAAAACACCCTTTTGAAATAAAAAATTTCATTATTTTCAAGGAGGAAATTGACTTATGACAGTTAAAGTTGGTATTAATGGTTTTGGACGTATCGGACGTCTAGCATTCCGTCGTATTCAAAATGTGGAAGGTATTGAAGTTGTGGCAATCAATGACTTAACAGACGCTAAAATGTTAGCTCATCTGTTGAAATATGATACTACTCAAGGTCGTTTCGATGGCGATGTTGAAGTACATGATGGATATTTCAACGTGAACGGTAAAGAAGTTAAAGTTTTAGCTAATCGTAACCCTGAAGAATTACCATGGGGCGAACTAGGTGTAGATATCGTTCTTGAATGTACTGGTTTCTTCACTGCTAAAGAAAAAGCAGAACTACACATCAAAGCTGGTGCTAAAAAAGTTGTTATCTCAGCTCCTGCATCTGGCGACATGAAAACAATCGTATACAACGTGAACCATGATACTTTAGATGGAACTGAAACAGTTATTTCTGGTGCTTCATGTACTACTAACTGTCTTGCTCCAATGGCTAAAGTATTAGAAGACAAATTTGGTATCGAACAAGGTCTTATGACTACAATTCACGCTTACACAGGTGACCAAATGACACTTGATGGTCCTCACCCAGGTGGAGACTTCCGTCGTGCGCGCGCTGCTGCAGAAAACATCGTTCCTAACACGACTGGTGCTGCTAAAGCAATCGGTCTTGTATTACCATCACTTGTTGGTAAATTAGACGGTGCTGCTCAACGTGTTCCAGTTGCAACTGGTTCTTTAACTGAGTTAGTAACAGTTCTTAACAAAGAAGTTACTGTTGAAGAAGTGAACGCTGCGATGGAAGCTGCAAGTGATAAAGATACTTTCGGTTACACTAACGATCCAATCGTTTCTTCCGATATCGCTGGAATCACATTTGGTTCTTTATTCGACGAAACACAAACGAAAGTCCTTTCAGTTGGCGGCAAACAATTAGTTAAAACTGTTGCTTGGTATGACAACGAAATGTCTTACACTGCACAATTAGTTCGTACACTTGAATATTTCGCTAAAATTGCTAAATAAGATTGCTAAGAACTAAATAATAAACAAATAAGCGGGAACAGGTCTTTTGTTTCCGCTTTTTATTTGAAAGTTGAATAATGGAGGAATTTTATTATGGCTAAAAAAGTTGTGACCGATTTAGACTTAAACGACAAAAAAGTTCTAGTACGTGTTGATTTTAACGTTCCAATGAAAGACGGTAAAATTACCAATGATAATCGTATCGTAGCGGCGCTTCCAACGATTCAATATATCCTTGAACAAAACGGTAAGGCAATTCTTTTCTCTCACTTAGGTAAAGTGAAGACAGAAGAAGATAAGGCGGATAAATCGCTTCGTCCAGTTGCTGAACGTCTGAGCGAATTATTAGGTAAGGAAGTAAAATTTGTACCTGTAACTCGTGGTCCTGAACTTGAAGGTGCGATTAATGACATGAAAGACGGCGACGTTATTCTTTTCGAAAATACGCGTTTTGAAGATATCGACGGCAAGAAAGAAAGCAAAAATGATCCTGAGTTAGGGAAATATTGGGCTTCTCTAGGTGATGTTTTTGTAAATGATGCATTCGGAACTGCCCATCGTGCACATGCTTCTAACGTTGGAATTGCTTCTAACCTAGATTCAGCAGCAGGTTTCCTAATGGAAAAAGAAATCAAATTCATTGGTGGCGTTGTGGATAATCCAACACGTCCATTAGTTGCAATCCTTGGTGGCGCGAAAGTTTCTGATAAAATTGGCGTTATCGAGAATTTAATTGAAAAAGCGGATAAATTACTTATCGGTGGCGGAATGGCATATACATTCTTCAAAGCACAAGGCAGAGAAGTTGGCATTTCCCTTTTAGAAAAAGACAAAATCGATCTTGCGAAGAGCTTACTTGAAAAAGCAGGCGATAAATTAGTGCTTCCAATCGACAATGTTGTTTCTCATGAATTCAGCAACGATGCTCCATTCCATACAGTTGACTCGAACCACATCCCAGCTGATGAAGAAGGTTTGGATATTGGTCCTGCAACAGTGGAGCTTTTCACAAAAGAATTACAAGGTGCGAAGACGGTTGTTTGGAACGGTCCTATGGGCGTATTCGAAATGAGTAACTTTGCTAAAGGAACAATAGGTGTTTGTGAAGCAATCGCGAACCTTGAAGACGCAACAACAATCATCGGTGGTGGAGATAGTGCAGCAGCAGCGATGGATCTTGGTTACGCTGACAAGTTCACACATATTTCCACTGGTGGCGGAGCTTCTCTAGAATATTTAGAAGGCAAAAAACTACCAGGCGTCGAGTCAATTAGCGATAAATAAGAAGTGATATCGATAACCTCTCGTATTTCGCAGAGCAAGATTGAACCTGCGAACCTCAGCGTGTCGACAAATGCTTAGATTTTAGGCAAAGCTGAGTACCGAAGCAGAATGTATGATTTGTGCATCAACTAAAAACAGGCAGGGGTCTTATCCCCGACCGTGTAAGAAGTTGTGCAAGAGCATCGGAACGGAAGGTTTAACGACAAAGATGAGCGTTTGTCGGCGCGCTGAAAGAGAAAGGGTGTAAATGAATATGCGTAAACCAATCATTGCAGGAAACTGGAAAATGAATAAAACAGCGGCGAAAGCTGGACAATTTGCTGAGGACGTAAAGTCTAAAGTTCCAAGTAAGGATGTTGTGGATTCCGTAATCGCAGCACCAGCATTATTTTTACAAGAATTAGTTCGCTTGACGGAGGGAACTGATCTTAGAATCGCAGCGCAAAATACTTATTTTGAAGACGAAGGCGCTTTTACAGGCGAAACTAGCCCTTTTGCAGTCGCGGATCTAGGCGTTTCTTATGTTGTTATTGGACACTCTGAACGTCGTGAGTATTTCCACGAAACAGACGAAGATATCAACAAAAAAGCACACGCGATCTTCAAGCATGGCATGACACCAATCATTTGCTGTGGTGAAACTTTAGAGCAACGTGAATCTGGTCAAACAAACGAATGGGTTAGTGGACAAATCCGCGCAGCACTCAAAGGTTTGACGGAAGAACAAGTTGCTAAGTCTGTTATTGCTTATGAGCCAATCTGGGCAATCGGAACTGGTAAATCATCAACAAGTCAAGACGCTAATGACACATGTGCTGTTGTTCGTGCGACTGTTGCAGAGGTTGTTTCTAAAGAAGCGGCAGATGCTGTTCGTATTCAATACGGCGGTAGTGTAAAACCTGAAAATATTGCTGAATATATGGCACAATCCGACATTGATGGAGCTTTAGTTGGTGGCGCGAGTCTTGAGCCAGCATCTTTCCTAGCTTTATTGGAGGCAGTGAAATAAATGGCAAAATCACCTGTAGCTATCATCATTCTTGATGGTTTCGGTTTACGTAACGAAACAGTTGGGAATGCTGTTGCCTTAGCTAATAAACCTAACTTTGACCGCTACTGGGAAACGTATCCGCATGGACAACTGAAAGCAGCCGGCCTTGATGTCGGTCTTCCAGAAGGCCAAATGGGTAACTCAGAAGTGGGTCATACAAATATCGGTGCTGGACGTATTGTTTACCAAAGTTTGACGCGCATTGACAAAGCCATTGAAGAAGGCGAATTCGCGAAAAATGAAGCGTTAAACAATGCTTTCACACACACCAAAACGAATAATTCTGATCTTCACCTTTTCGGCTTGCTATCAGATGGTGGTGTGCACAGCCACATCAACCATTTAGTAGCATTGATTGAAACGGCGAAGCAAGAAGGCGTGAAAAATGTCTATATCCATGCTTTCCTTGATGGACGTGATGTGCCGCCACAATCTGCAGTAGGTTATCTAGAAACGCTGCAAAAAGCAATTGCTGATCTTAACTATGGCCAAATCGCAACGGTTTCTGGGCGCTTCTACGCGATGGATCGTGACAAACGCTGGGAACGTGTTGAAAAAGCTTATAATACGATTGTTAAAGGTGAAGGTGCGCAATTTGAAGATCCAGTGAAATTGGTGGAAGCTTCTTATGCAGATGGCAAAAATGACGAGTTTGTTGTTCCTGCTGTCATTGCAAAAGACGGTAAACCAGTTGCAACTGTGAAAGATAACGATGCTGTTATTTTCTTTAACTTCCGTCCTGACCGAGCAATCCAACTTTCGAACGCTTTTACGGATACAGAGTGGGAACATTTTGACCGTGGCGATGCACATCCGAAAAACGTAAAATTCGTAACGATGACGCTTTACAATCCGAGCATTGTTGCAGAAGTTGCTTTTGCTCCAATGCCAATGACGAATGTAATCGGGGAAGTTTTATCTAAAGAAGGCTTGTCGCAATTGCGTATTGCCGAAACTGAGAAATATCCTCATGTTACTTTCTTCATGAACGGCGGGCGTAATGAAGAATTTCCCGGTGAGAACCGGATTCTAATCGATTCGCCGAAAGTAGAAACGTACGATTTGAAACCTGAAATGAGTGCCTATGAAGTGACGGATGCGCTAGTAGCAGATATCGAGAATGATAAACATGATGCGATTATCTTAAATTTTGCGAATCCTGATATGGTAGGTCACTCAGGTATGGTTGAACCTACGATTAAAGCGATTGAAGCGGTGGATGAGAACCTTGGACGTGTTGTCGATGCTATTTTGGAAAAAGGCGGTTCTGCAATTATTTTCGCCGATCATGGTAATTCTGAAACGATGACAACCCCAGAAGGTAAACCACATACAGCACATACAACAGTCCCGGTTCCAGTAATCGTGACAAAACCTGGTGTAACATTGCGCGAAGGCGGTCGTTTAGCCGATGTAGCTCCAACAATGCTTGATCTTTTAGGCGTGAAAAAACCAGCAGAAATGACTGGCGAAAGTTTAATTCAAAAATAAACAGGTCTTGCTTTGCGTTTTCTACCAAACAAGGCTAAAATAAGAAGGTAAGCAACCGGTAATTCGGTCACTTCCTTACAAAAATTCATTTTTAGAGGAGAGTATAAATTATGTCTATTATTACTGAAGTATACGCACGCGAAGTTCTTGATTCCCGTGGTAACCCAACTATTGAGGTAGAAGTTTACACAGAGACTGGCGCATTTGGTCGCGCATTAGTTCCAAGTGGCGCATCTACTGGTGAATATGAAGCAGTAGAATTACGTGACAACGATTCAAGCCGTTACATGGGTAAAGGTGTTTTGAAAGCAGTTGAAAACGTAAATGACATTATTGCAGACAAAATTATCGGTTTTGACGTAACAGACCAAATTGGTTTAGACCAAGCAATGATTGAGCTTGATGGTACTGAAAACAAAGGTAAATTAGGCGCTAACGCAATTCTAGGTGTTTCTTTAGCAGCAGCTCGTGCAGCAGCAGAAGAATTAGGCCTTGAGTTATACGAATACATTGGTGGCGTTAACTCGAAAGTATTGCCAGTTCCAATGATGAACATCGTTAATGGTGGCGAACATGCTGACAATAACGTAGATATTCAAGAATTCATGGTTATGCCAGTTGGAGCTAAAACTTTCTCTGAAGCATTACGTATGGGTACTGAAATCTTACACAACCTAAAAACAGTTCTTAAAGGTAAAGGCCTAAACACTGGTGTTGGTGATGAAGGTGGGTTTGCTCCTGACCTTAAATCTAATGAAGAAGCATTAGAAACAATCATCGAAGCAATCAAAAAAGCTGGTTATACACCAGGTGAGCAAGTTAAATTGGCAATGGACGCAGCATCTTCTGAGTTCTATAACCGCGAAACTGGTAACTATGAACTTAAAGGTGAAGGCGTAACTCGTACGTCTGAAGAAATGGTTGCTTGGTACGAAGAATTAGTGAACAAATACCCAATTATCTCTATTGAAGATGGTTTAGATGAAAACGATTGGAAAGGTCACAAACTATTGACAGAACGCCTTGGCGATCGCGTACAATTAGTTGGTGATGACTTGTTCGTTACAAATACGAAGAAACTAAAAGAAGGAATTGACAATGGCATTGCTAACTCAATCCTGATCAAAGTTAACCAAATCGGTACGCTTACTGAAACATTAGACGCTATCGAAATGGCTAAACGCGCTGGTTACACAGCAGTTATTTCCCACCGTTCTGGTGAAACAGAAGACAGCACAATCGCTGACATCGCTGTTGCAACAAACGCTGGGCAAATCAAAACTGGTGCTCCAACTCGTACAGACCGTGTTGCCAAATACAACCAATTGCTACGTATTGAAGATAACCTAGGTAACTTAGCTCAATATCACGGCGACGATACTTTCTACAACTTGAAAAAATAATCGCTATGAAGTTTAGGTCCTCCAGAGTATTTTGGGGGGCCTTTTTTATGTAAGGATATTATGTACCTAACGACTACTGTACTAAAAATGAAACAGCTTATAAAGCGTAATAGCAGATAAGACACAAAATAAGCTAATTCCAGTTAGCAAAATACGATTGCATTCTTGGAGCTAATATTTGATTTTTTTGCTATAATAACCTTACTAAAAGGTCTGGTGATAGCGATGAAAGCATATGTGAATGGAATAGAACTCTCATATCATATTTATGGTAATGGTGAACCGCTTGTTTTGTTGCATGGAAATGGGCAGAGTCACGGTTCCTTGAAGCGACAAATCGACTTCTTTCGAAAAAATTATCAAGTGATTGCGGTGGATTCTCGAGGTCATGGCAAGTCAGAGCTTGGTTTCCGACCGCTTGATTTCCAGATTATGGCGATAGATGTTTTATGTTTATTGGACTTCTTGAAAATTAATAAATATCGAGTCATTGGATATAGTGACGGTGGAATTATTGCGTTGGAAATGGCGATATATCAACCGGAAAGGCAGAAGCAGATGGTTGTGATTGGGACGAATTATGATGCAAGCCAGATTAAATGGTGGGCTAATATTTTTACATTTGTTGCGTATTTAGTCTCGATTCTTCTAACACCGTTCAGTTTCTTTTTCAGGCGTATTAGGGCGCAGATGAGGCTGATGATTTTTTATCCGCATATTAAAGAAGAGGATTTAGCTAGGATTTCAGCGCCGATGTTAGCAGTTATGGGTGAATATGACGTGATTTCAAAAGCGGATGTTCAGAAAATGGTGAAGCTTGTGCAGCGCGGAGAGATGGTTGTGGTTCATAATGGCACCCATTTTTTGATACGGCAAAAGCCGAGCGAGTTGCATACGATTATTACTTCCTTTTTTGACAAAGATGTGACGCAAATATAGGGATAAAGTCGGGAAATAATGTTTTTCTACAGATTTGATGAAAATTAGATTGACAGTTTCTCCGTTTGGCGTTATCATATGTCTATTGTATAAATTACTGACCCCAAAAACGGCGATTGTGAATGCTACCAAATCCTTTGATACCAACGGTTTTCGGACTTCGAATCAAAAGCTGGCAATTCACGCAAATATGGCGTACAATGAGGGCAAGTTAAGGAAGATGGAGGAGTGCAATTAATCATGAGTACGGATCGTAGCTTTCTTTTAAAAGCAGGTAGTCGTGCTGTTCTATTACTGCATGGATTTGCAGGAACGACAGAGGATGTTAGAGAATTAGGGGAATATCTAGCAGAGAATGGTTATACAGTGTATGCACCAAATTATCGCGGCCATGGCGAAGAACCTGCAATTTTCTTGAAAACCACGCCAGATATGTGGTATGAGGATGCAAAGGCGGGTTATGAGCATTTACAAGGCTTAGGATATCACGAAATAGCAATAGTAGGCGCTGCAATGGGTGGTGTTTTTGCTCTGAAAATGGCTGAAACATTTAATCCGAAAGCAATCGCTCCACTATGTGCGAACGTGAATCGTAAAATGCGATATATTCCAGTGGAGAAATATCTATTAAAGAGTATGAGCAAAATGGGAATTGCAGACAGCGAGGCAGAAGTAATGCTCGCTAATTATGCACCTGAGATAAAAACAATGACAGATGCGCGTTCTGCATTTTATAAAGCAGTGGCGACAGATATTGAGCGAATCGAAGTACCAACGATGATTGGACAAGGTTGTCAAGATGAAGAGATTTCAGCTGATGACGCGAACTATATTTTCAAAAATATTCACTCGGATGATAAACAATTGTGTTTCTATGCGGGCTCGGGTCACGATATTACAACGGACTGCGAGAGAGAAATTTTGGCAGAGGATTTAGTTTACTTCTTGGATGATTTAATGTGGTTAGAAGAAATCGTTGTGTAAGATTTGTGAGGAATGCCTGAACGTGAGGTGTTCCTTTTTTGTTAGTTGCTTTGGCTATTGAGAAGTCGTATTATTAGGAGAGAATAGAGAGGAGAATGTGAAATGAGTGCGCGTTTTAATTTAGCAAAAGAAAATTTGGAGGCTTATACAGCGATTGGTAAGTTGGATACGTTAGGTCGGGAAAGTAGTATTCCAAAAAAGTTACAGGAATTGATTAAGATTTATGCTTCGTGTTTGAACCATTGCGCGTTTTGTATTGATATGCACACGAAAGAAGCTTTGGAAAATGGTGAGACGGTGCAACGTGTGGTGGGCGTGAATGCTTGGCGTGAGGCTCCTTTTTATTCGGATAAGGAACGCGTGGTATTGGAGCTTGTTGAGGAAGTAACGTTTATTCACCAACATGGCGTATCTGACTCGGTTTATGCAGAGCTTGAGAGGTTGTATAGCGAGAAAGAGATTGGTGAGCTGTACTTATTGATTGCAACGATTAATGCTTATAATCGATTGGGAGTTATGAGTCAGTTGCAACCAAAAGCAGACAAATAAGTTTGTGAGAGAATTTACCGTATTTGATGGTGAATCCTCTTTTTAACGCTTTACCTTCTATACAAAATATGCTATCATAAAAGATAGTCAAAAAGAGGACGGTTTAGGAGGAAAGAGCATGAATACAGCATTAACAATTTTATTAGTTATTGTATCAATATTGTTAATAATCGTAGTTGTTCTTCAACCAGGTAAGAGTAACGGGTTATCCGGAGCTATCTCTGGTGGAGCAGAAGAACTATTTGGTAAACAAAAAGCAAGAGGACTTGAACGTATTTTACATCGTACAACGATTGTTTTAGCGGTAATCTTCTTTGCAATATTGATTGCTTTAGGATTTTTCTTGTAATTATGAAAAGTGATGAACTCCACCTGAATTTTGCGGGTGGAGTTTTTGTTGCTGGGACTGTTGTGGGCTATGCCCGTTACAGCTCCAGTATGAGTGCGAGCGGAGCGAGCATTCGTTCATTAATGCCCGCAGAATGAGACTAAACTCCAAATACAGATCCTAGTACGCGAAATCAATTTACTGAACCTAGGTAAAGCAAGCTCTTATTCCACCAACTAGATGGAATACAAACGCTTTCGCTCGATTTGTGTAGTGCCAAAACTTGATTTTACCCAGAAAGATTTAGTTTGATTTATTTCAGGGATAAGAGTGTCAAAATGGTGATTAGAAATTATTGAAGTTTTATGCATGTTAGGCACAAAATTCAACACCTCCTTTTTGAATTTTGTGGGTGGAGGCGGTACACTGGGGATAAGGATATTTTTAGAATGAAGGGGATTTTTTGATATGAAAATGAAGGCGCCAGAGCCATTTTTATTTGAGACTGGGAAACGGGCGGTATTGTTGCTACATGGATTTACGGGAAGTTCGGCAGATGTTCGGATGTTGGGACGTTTCTTACAGGATAATCAGTATACTTGTTATGCGCCGCAGTATAGGGGGCATGGTGTATCACCGGATGTGTTGTTGACAACGGGGCCTGATGATTGGTGGCGGGATGTTCTTGAGGCTTATGATCATTTGAAATCTCTGGGCTATGAGGAGATTGCAGTGGCCGGACTCTCACTGGGCGGGCTTTTCTCATTGAAATTGGGATATAATCGACCGCTTAAGGGGATTGTTGCGATGAGCACGCCAACGCGGATGGATAGTTCATCGCCGATTATTCAAGGTTTTCTGGATTATGTTCGTAATTATAAGAAGTATGAGGGCAAGTCGCCAGAGCAGATTGATGCGGAGGTGTTGGCATATAAGGATGCACCGATGGATACGATTGCTAAATTGAAAGATGAGATTCAGGATGTTATTCCACAAATTGATATGATTTATACGCCAATTATGGTCGTTCAGGGGAAAAAAGATCAGATGGTGGATGTAAATGGTGCGGAATTGATTTATAATAAGGTAGAGTCAGATCAAAAGGAACTGAAATGGTACGATAATTCTGGACATGTTATTACGATTGATAAGGAGAAGGCTCAGTTGCAAGCTGATATTTTAGCCTTTTTAGATACGCTGGATTGGCATGTTTAAGTTTTACGAAGAGAGAGGAGGGAAACAATGAAGAAAATAGAGGATAAGATTTTAGATTTTATGAAGGAATCGCCGAAAAAGACGTTTTCGCTGGATGATTTAGAGGCGGAGATGGGTTTGCGGGATGCGGACGATTTTAAGGCGATGGTGAAGTCGCTTGTCGCAATGGAAGATCGCGGGGATGTGATTCGAACAAAGAAGAACCGTTATGCATTGCCGGAAGAGCTTGATTTTGTGAAGGGAACTTTTCGAGCGCATGAGAAGGGCTTTGGATTTGTACTTCCTGAGGATCAAGAAATGGATGATATTTTTATTCCGCCGACGCAGGTGAACGATGCGATGAACGGGGATATTGTTTTTGCTAATATTACGAAGATAAAAGGCGATAATTTAGCAGAGGGTACGATTCATAAGATTGTAGAGCGAAAGACGTCGCAAGTGGTTGGGACGTATATGGAAGATTTGATTGGTGACCCGATTGTGATTCCTGATGATAAAAGGACTTTTGGTCAGGTGGAAATTGATTTGGCAAGCGGTTTGAAACCTGTGGATGGCCATAAGGTGATTGTGGAGTTGACGGAGTATCCGGAAGGTCGACATCGTGCGCGTGGTATTGTCAAAATGATTATTGGACACCGAAATGATCCTGGCGTTGATATTTTGTCGATTATTCATAAGCACGGAATTCCGATTGCGTTTCCGGATGAAGTGATGGAGGAAGCTAATAAGGTTCCAGCTGAGATTTCGCAAAGTGATATTGGGGCGCGTCGTGATTTGCGTGATCAGGTTATTATTACGATTGATGGTGCGGATGCGAAGGATTTGGATGACGCGGTCACAGTGACGCAACTTCCAAATGGAAATCATAAACTAGGTGTACATATTGCGGACGTTAGTTCGTATGTGACGGAGGGCTCAGAGCTTGATCGTGAGGCAGCAGAGCGTGGCACAAGTGTATACTTGGTGGATCGGGTTATTCCGATGATTCCGCATCGTTTGTCTAATGGGATTTGTTCGCTGAATCCGCATGTGGATCGCTTTACGATGTCGTGTGAGATGGAGATTGATGCGTCTGGAACGGTCGTTTCGCATGAGATTTTTGAGAGTGTGATTAATACAACGGAACGGATGACGTACACAGATGTTAATGACATTTTAGTGGCGGAGGATGCCGGGTTGCGTGAAAAATATGCACCGATTGTGCCGATGCTTGAAGATATGTATGCTTTGTCCAAGATTTTGAATAAGAAGCGGGATGCGCGTGGTGCGATTGATTTCGACTTTAAAGAGGCACGTATAGTCGTGGATGAACAGGGACATCCAACTGGGGTTGTGACGCGAGAACGTTCGGCGGGTGAGCGCCTGATTGAGGAATTCATGCTGGCAGCAAATGAGTGTATCGCGGAGCATTTTTTCTGGATGCAAGTACCGTTTATTTATCGTATCCATGAAAACCCACGGGAAGAGAAGTTACAGCGTTTCTTCGAGTTTATTACGAATTTCGGCCTGGTTGTGAAGGGAACGGCGAATGATGTGCATCCGCGGGCTTTGCAACAAGTTTTAGAAGAGGTCAAGGGAAAACCAGAAGAGATGGTTGTTTCGACGATCATGCTTCGTTCAATGCAACAGGCGAAATATGATACGGCGAATCTGGGACATTTCGGACTATCAACGGAGTATTATACGCATTTCACATCGCCGATTCGTCGTTATCCGGACTTGATTGTGCATCGTTTGATTCGGGAGTATTTGATTCACGGAGATATTGATGATGCGACGATGGCGAAATGGTCGGAGCGTCTCCCAGAAATTGCAGAACATACGTCGAAAATGGAGCGCCGGGCTGTTGAGGCTGAGCGTGAAACGGATGAGCTCAAGAAAACTGAATACATGGTAGATCATGTGGGTGAGATTTTTAAAGGTATTATTAGTTCGGTGACGAATTTCGGTATGTTTATTGAGTTGCCAAATACGATTGAAGGTCTTGCGCATGTGAGTACAATGAAGGATGATTATTACCAATTCCATCAAAATCAGTTGGCAATGGTTGGTGAGCGTACTGGTCGTGTGTACCGGATTGGTGACGAGGTGGAAGTTGAGGTTACAAAGGTAGACGTAGATCATCGCGAAATCGATTTTGCGCTTCGTAGTCTTGGTAAGGAAACTCCTGGATTCAAACGAGGCAAGAAGACGGTGGAGGTTTCGAAATCATTTAAGAAAAATAAGAACCGTCCTAGTGGCGATAAAAAACGGAAGGACAACGATTCATCGCGTAAGAAAGGTAAGCAGAGCGGTGGGGATGCTGGACAACCGAAGAAGAAAAAGAAGAAACCATTTTACCAAGGTGTGGCTAAAGGTACAAAGCCGAAGAAGCCACGTCGCTAGAAGGGAAGATGTATCATGCCTAAAGGTGAAGGGCGTTTATTAGCGCAAAATAAGAAGGCACGTCATGATTATGCGATTGAGGAGACTTTTGAAGCTGGGATTGTGCTTCAGGGAACGGAGATTAAATCGGTGCGTAATGCGCGCGTGAATTTAAAAGATGCTTATGCACGAATCGATCGTGGTGAAATTTTTCTGCACAATATGCATATTAGTCCGTATGAGCAGGGAAATCGCTATAATCATGATCCACTTAGGACACGTAAGTTATTGTTACACAAGAAGCAGATTAGTAAATTGATTGGTGAAACAAAGGAGGCGGGGTACTCGATTATTCCGCTAAAAATGTATATCAAGGATGGCTACGCAAAAGTGCTGATTGGTGTGGCGAAGGGTAAGAAAAAGTATGATAAGCGTCAAGATTTGAAGAGTAAAGAAGCGAAGCGGGATGTGGAGCGGGCGTTTAAAGAAAGACAGCGCTAAAAGGATGGCTCTCTGATTGGCTTTAATTTGCCATCTATGAGCCATTCGTGTATAATGATAAGTACTGTCACGTTTGGTGTTTCGCAAAGAGGAACATTTTTCTCGTGGTACATGGATACTAACTCTAAACTATGCAGAATCTCGTAACCCTTCAATTGGGTAGGACGAAGATTACGCTTTAAACAAATTGAGCGAAAGCGTTTGTATTCAGCAAGTTTTGTAGAAACCGGAAGCGGAGTGTACGACTTGTACATGAGAACCGGAAGTCTGCAAAACTTGCTGAATGCGAGCGGTTGTCGCCAATTTACTAGGATTAGGCTCTATTATCGCGGGGACGTTACGGATTCGACAGGGATAGTTCGAGCTTGGATTGCGAGTCGGGGGGATCGACCTCGTTACTAACGTCAAAGCCAATAATAACTGGCAAAACTAATAATAACCTAGCTTTCGCTGCCTAAGAACAGTCGATAGCTGATCCTCCGTGCATCGCCCATGTGCTACGGTAAGGGTCTCAAATTAAGTGGGATACGATTCTAAATCTCCGTCTGGGGTTTAGAAGGAGAGCATAATCAGACTAGCTTTATGGAAGCCTGTTGTCGGGCTGATGTATATGCGAAAATCTAATACGATGACTACGCTCGTAGATGTCTAAGTGCCGTTATTTCTGGACGTGGGTTCGACTCCCACCGTCTCCATTACATGGGGAAACGCTTGAAGCATTGTGTGTCAATGTTTTAAGCGTTTTTTGTGCGCCCAGCATGCGCAAATGCTAGGTGGTGAAAGTCCACTACAGGCTTGGCAGTAGGAACTGTTAGCT
>NZ_CAUYTL010000036.1:0-30204 GCF_963575615.1 Listeria rocourtiae subsp. hofi
CATGCAAAAAAACTCCCTTATAAAGTAGATTTGGAATTTTTGTTTTTTCCATTGTCTACTTTATAGGGAGCATATCAAGATGGTACATCTCTCCTTTTATTTATTCTTAATTGAACATTAATAATCATTTAAATACATTATCGAACAATCAAGTGTATTTTAGTTGAGAAATATTTGAGAAAAGCTTATGATGTATAGTAGTAACTAAAACAAGAGAGGATGTTTCATTTGTTTGATAAAACGGATCAATTAGCAATTAATACTATTCGAACATTATCGATCGACGCAATTCAGAAAGCCAACTCTGGTCACCCAGGATTACCAATGGGAGCAGCTCCAATGGCATACGCTTTATGGTCAAAAATATTAAAAGCAAATCCAGCCAATTCGCATTGGTTTAACCGTGATCGCTTTGTGCTTTCGGCAGGGCATGGTTCAATGCTACTTTACAGCTTACTGCACCTTAGTGGCTATAAATTAAGTTTAGAGGATTTAAAACAATTTCGTCAATGGGATAGTAAAACACCTGGTCACCCTGAGGTACATCATACAGATGGTGTAGATGCTACGACTGGACCTCTTGGTCAGGGAATTGCGATGGCTGTTGGTATGGCGATGGCTGAAAGACACCTAGAAGCGATGTATAATAAAGATGGATTCCCAGTTGTGGATCACTATACATATGCGTTATGTGGTGATGGAGACTTAATGGAAGGTGTGGCATCAGAAGCGGCTTCGCTTGCTGGGCATCAACAGCTCGGTCGTTTGGTACTTTTATATGATTCTAATGATATTTCATTGGATGGAGATTTAGATAAATCATTTTCTGAAAGTGTGAAACAACGCTTTGAGTCATATGGTTGGGAGCATTTACTTGTTAAAGATGGCAATGATGCGACTGAAATTCTAGCAGCAATTGAAAAAGCAAAACAAAATACGTCGCAGCCAACAATGATTGAGGTGAAAACAGTTATTGGCTTCGGTGCTCCAAATGAAGGAACTAGCAAGGTTCATGGTGCTCCGCTGGGTGCCGATGGAGTCAAAGCTGCAAAAGCGGCGTATGGATGGAATTATGATGAGGATTTCTTTGTTCCTGGTGAAGTCTATGATCGCTTTAAAGAAACAATTGCAAAGCGTGGTGCAGAAGAGGAGCAAGCGTGGAACGAGATGTTTGTTTCTTATAAAGAAAAATTCCCTGAACTTGCAACTCAATTGGAGCTTAGCTTAAACGAACAACTACCAGAAGGTTGGGATAAAGATTTGCCTGTATATGGTGAGGATAAATCGCTTGCTAGTCGCGCGTCAAGTGGTGAGGTTATTAATGCCTTAGCTGCGAAATTACCCCAATTATTTGGCGGATCTGCTGATTTAGCTGGTTCTAATAATACAAATATCGCAACAGATGGTGAATTCACAAAAGCTACACCTGCTGAACGCAATATTTGGTTTGGTGTTCGTGAGTTTGCGATGGGTGCCACTTTAAATGGAATGGCATTGCACTCTGGCCTTAAAGTATACGGTGGAACATTCTTTGTGTTCTCTGATTATTTACGGGCAGCTATTCGTCTATCTGCTATTCAGCACTTACCAGTTAATTATGTATTGACACATGATAGTATTGCAGTTGGGGAAGATGGCCCAACACATGAGCCTGTAGAGCAAATTGCTTCGCTTCGGGCCATGCCTGGTCTTACATTATTGCGCCCAGCTGATGGTAACGAAGTAGTTGCGGCATGGAAAATCGCTATTCGGTCAACCAATCGACCAACTGCACTTGTCCTAACGCGTCAAAACCTGCCAACATTACCAAATTCCGATAAATTAGCGGAAGAAGGCGTGGCTAAAGGTGCCTATGTATTATCGCCAGCGAAGAAAGAGGTTGCAGATGTGCTTCTTTTAGCAACAGGTTCCGAAGTTAATCTAGCTGTACAAGCGCAAACAGAACTTGCAAAAGACGGCATTGATGCGTCAGTGGTTAGTATCCCGTCATTTGATTTGTTTGAGCAACAATCAGCGGAGTATAAGGAGAGTGTATTACCAAATGCTGTCCGCAAGCGTGTGTCTATCGAAATGGGCTCAACACTTGGGTGGGAGCGTTATGTTGGTTTAGATGGTAAAACAATCGGAATTGATAAGTTTGGGGCTTCGGCACCTGGTGATACGATTATTAAAAATTATGGTTTCACTGTGGAGAATGTCGTTCAAACTGTGAAGTCTTTATAAGCGATGTGCGTGGGGCGTGAAATGATGTAGGCTTTAGCTTGATCATTTTACGCCTCTTTTTATGATAATATGTTGTATAAACACCGTGTTGATGGTATAATGAGGCAGTTGTGATTTTTTAATGATAGCGAACTTTTATTGCTGTAGGATATCAAAAACTATTGTTTTGACCTGATAAATCAAGTACAATAAGAGGGGTATATTGTTTTGAGGAGGAGAAAGAGAATATGTTGTGGTATATACTTATCGGTATACTTTGCTTAGTTGCAGGTCTAGCGTTAGGATTTTTCATCGCAAGAAGATACATGATGACGTATCTGAAGAAAAATCCACCAATTAATGAGCAAATGTTACAAATGATGATGGCCCAAATGGGAATGAAACCGTCACAAAAGAAAATTAACCAAATGATGAACGCAATGGGGAAACAACAAGAAAAAGAAAGTAAAACGAAGAAGAAAAAATAAGTTAGCTAGTTTGAATTAGCTGGAAATTCTGTGACGCCTATTCCTGCGTGGTAAGTTCGAACTTGCATTTTTTGCTAACGCGGTGAAAACGTCTTGCTCACGATTTTGCCTCTTTTGATTAACATTTCCCTGCATTTATTTTTTGGATGCATTTTCAACATGACAACACGTTCTATTATTGTGTGATACTAACACATGATAGGAGCGTGTTTTTTGATGTTGATTAAAGATTTAGTCAACTTTTTCTTGAACTGCTAAATAGAGAATTAATGGCAAAGGGGATTAGAAGCCTGGTAATTTTGAGTCTGGCTAAGCGTTATGTTTCTCGTAATAGAATTTTCTTATTCCAAATTACTGCCACATAAATGTAACAATCATATGCTATGCTATTAAAATATTAGGAATAGTATTCCTAATAAAAATAAGAGAAAGTAGGAGGTTTTATGCATATGAAGAAAAGAATTGGTAGTCTTTCTATTGTTTTAGGTTGTGTACTTTCCTCTGTCATTATTGGTGTAAATTTGGTGAATTCAGGACATATAAGTTTCGACAAAAACCTAGATGCAGTTGTAGCAGAAGCAGCGGGTATTAGTGGTAAGGTAGAGATAAATGGAGTCAGCTATAAATGGGCAGAAACGTCATGGAGCAAGAATCGCGGTATGACTTTTAATCCTGGTAATCATGTCTACCAATTTTCGCCAAACCCTCATGATGATCCATGGTACAATAAAAATCAAAATAAATTCTATAAATTAGCTGCAGACCAAATAAAAAAACAAGGTGATGATAGTAAATGGGATCAGAAAGTATGGCCGGATTCTATAAAGGTTTCAATTAATGGCGTTAGTTATACCTTAAAACCTAGATAACTACTTCGAAAAAATTTTTATACACATGTTTGACAGCATGTTGGTTCCATTTATCCTGCGAGATTTTGGATAGCTTCAAAAACTCATCGATCTTCAACTTATTTCTCTGTCTGTATTTATGATAGAAAAATAGTTGTAAGCCGATGAGTCTTTTTCATTATGATTGGTGTCAGCGAAAGCTAGCATCAAAATTTGTTTCAGGCCCTCTTTTGCAAAAAATACAGGTACTTTAAAATAATGATGAATATGCTATTTTGAAAGATATTTTTAGTCTATTTGCAGAATATTTCGAGCTTTTTTAGAGTAATGGTAGACCGAGAGTGGTAAAATGAGATATATCGAATGGGGGCATTGGTAATGAATGAAAAGATAAAGCTTGTGGTTAAGCAAAATGAAGAGAAGATGATTGCATTTCGAAGAGGCTTACATAGAAATCCGGAGTTGTCATGGCAGGAGGTCGAGACGACAAATCGAGTGATTGAAGAGTTAAAGCGGATGGGGATTCCGTATCGACGCATGGAGCCAACGGGGGTTGTGGCAGACCTTGTTGGTGAGTTAAATGGGAAAATGGTGGCGCTTCGGGCTGACATGGATGCATTACCTGTAGCCGAATTGAATGCGGATTTGCCTTATAAATCAGAAAATGAGGGGAAGATGCATGCGTGTGGTCATGATGCGCATACAGCCATGCTACTTAGCGCAGCGGAGGCACTTGTCGCGGTTAAGGATGAGTTGGCTGGTACGGTGCGTTTTATTTTCCAGCCTGCTGAGGAGATTACCGAAGGCGCAGAGGTGATGATTCAGCAGGGGGCGATGCAGGGCGTGGATAATGTGTTTGGGATTCATATTTGGTCGCAAATGTCGACGCATACTATTTCTTGTAATACGGGACCTATTTTTGCGTCTGCGGATGTTGTTGTGGTTAAATTTACAGGGCGTGGTGGTCATGGAGCAATGCCTGATGCATGTATTGATGCAGCTCTTGTTGCTTCAGCTTTTGTGACGGGAGTGCAAGCGATTGTATCACGGGAAACTGATCCGCTTGAACCTGCCGTTTTTACGATTGGACGAATGGAGGCTGGGACGCGTTACAATGTGATTGCGGAAAATGCGATTTTGGAAGGGACAGTTCGGTCGTTCCATCCACGAGTTCGTGAAAAAATGGAGCGCGCAATTCGGCGTTATGCAGAACAGGTTGCAGCTACTTATGGTGCAACCGCAAAAGTGGACTATCGTTATGGGACGCATGCTGTTATCAATGAGGAAGCAAGTGCTGCACTGGCGCGAAATGTGATTACAAATAGTTTTGGCGATGGGATATTATACTCGGATCGGCCAACAATGGCGGGGGAGGATTTTAGTTATTACTTACAGGAAGCCCCGGGTTGTTTTGCACTTGTTGGAGCTGGTAACTCTGAAAAAGATACGGAATGGGCGCATCATCATGGCAAGTTCAATGTAGATGAGGAGGCACTTGCTTATGGTGCAGAACTCTACGCGCAGTATGCATATGCTTATTTGACAGAGAGCCTTGAATAATGGGCTTTCTGTCTGTTAAATAAAAAAATTATAAATATACTTGAATCTTTAGAAGAAATCGGTTACACTAGTTCCTGTAAACAAATTTGAGAAGGAGGTAAGGACAATGAAAAAGATAATTGGATTCGGTAATTTAACCATTATTGTAGGAGATAGCCTAAATTCGGCGTCCGTTATATCGAGGAAGAGGCATAGGCTTATTTAAAGGGCTATTATGCGTACTTTTATGTAATAAATTCGATATATATTTCCAAATACAGTAATGGACAAAGTAAGATATGTCCGTTATTTTTTTATGTCCAAAAATAGGAAAATATATTGTTGAAGAAGAGGGGGTTAGGAATGAAGATTTATAAGGAGTTGGGCTGGTTTTTTAAAGAGCAACGAAAATCGTATATTATTGGGGTTTCACTACTTTTTATGATAACGTTGCTCCAGCTGGTACCGCCTAAAATACTTGGATTGACGGTGGATGCAGTTAGCAAGGATTCGCTGACGAAGAATCATTTGTATATGTGGATGGGAATTTTGCTCGGTGCGGCTATCGTGGCTTATATTGGTCGCTATTTTTGGCGGATGTTGATTTTCGGATCGGATAATAAGCTACAACGGCAATTGAGGCTACGGCTATTTGAGCATTTATCTAAAATGTCGCCGTTCTTTTTTCAGCGCTACCGGACGGGGGATTTGATGGCGCATGCGACGAATGATATTTCAGCGATTCAGCAAGTAGCTGGGTTTGGTGTGTTGACGTTGTGTGATTCGATTTTAACAGGAAGTACCGTTATTGCAACGATGGCAATTACAATCGATTGGCGTTTAACTTTGATTGCGCTGTTGCCAATGCCGTTGATGGTTTGGGGAAGCTCTGTGCTTGGTCGGAAATTGCATGATCGATTTCATAGTGCACAGGCGGAGTTTTCGAAGCTGAATGATAAGACGCAGGAGAGTTTGTCAGGAATTAAAGTTACGAAAACATTTGGCCAGGAGCAGGAAGATATCGAGGATTTTAGACGTCAAACAGAGGAAGTGGTCGGTGTCAACGTAAAGGTTGCAAAACTTGATGCGATGTTTGATCCGATGATTTCGATTATTGTTAGTGTTTCGTTTATACTTTCACTCGCTTTTGGGGCAAAATTTGTGATGGAAGGAACGCTTACAATTGGTCAGGTAATTGCGTTTGTGAACTATTTATTCTTGCTGATTTGGCCAATGTTGGCGTTTGGGTTTTTGTTTAATGTGATTCAACGAGGAAATGCTTCCTATGATCGATTGAATAAGTTATTGAGTGAGCCTGAGGACGTGAAGGATGACTTTGGAGCTATCAATGTTTTGCCACGTGGAGACATTGACTTTGCATTGGAGGCATTTACGTATCCGGATGAGAAAGAGCCTGTTCTACAAGATATTGTTTTTCAATTGAAATCTGGTGGAACGCTCGGAATCGTTGGGCGAACAGGTTCTGGCAAGACAACGCTTTTAAAATTATTGATGCGGGAATATGATGATTACAAGGGATCGATTTTGTTTAATGGCAAGACGATTCAAAATTATACGGTGCGTGGACTGCGCAATGCGATTGGATACGTACCACAGGATCAGTTCTTATTTTCGACGACGGTTCGGGAAAACATTCGCTTTGGGAATCCAGAGTTGTCGCAGGCTGATGTGGAGCAGGTTGCAGAAATGGTTTCAGTGCATGAGGATATTACGGAGTTCACGGATGGGTATGATACGGTCGTAGGTGAGCGTGGTGTATCGCTTTCTGGTGGGCAGAAGCAAAGGCTGGCGATTGCTAGGGCATTGATTATGAATCCCGAATTGTTGATTTTAGATGATGCGCTATCTGCTGTTGATGCAAAAACAGAGGAGAAAATTTTGCAGAATCTTAAAAGTAACCGGGCGGATAAGACGACGATTATTAGCGCACATCGGCTTAGTTCGGTGGAACATGCGAACCTTATTATCGTAATTGATAAAGGACGAATTGTGGAGCGTGGGACGCATGCTGAGCTTGTTGCCTTAGATGGTTGGTATGCGGAAATGTTCCGAAATCAGCAATTGGAAGAGTTAATTGAGAGTGGGGGTGATACGAATGGAGCCGAATAACGAAGAAATGTTAACGATGAGTGGAAAAGAGCATCGTGCAGTACTAAAACGCTTATTTAGCTACACGAAGTATCATGTTCCAGCACTTATTTTAACGATTTTTCTAGTGTTGCTAGTTACATTGGCAGATGTATTTTTGCCAATTTTAATTAAATTATTTCTAGATAATTACTTGACGCCGCTTCATTTTGTGGCCGGACCGATTCTATTGTTGGCATCGGGTTACATGGGCTTAGCAATTGGTAGATCTGTGGTTTGGTATTTTCAATTGGTCCTATTTCAAAAAATTGCTTTGCGAATTGTACAACGTATTCGGATTGATATTTTTAGCAAATTACAAAATATGGGGATGCGTTATTTTGATCAAACACCCGCGGGTAGCCTTGTTTCACGTGTGACTAATGATACGGAAGCAATTAAAGATATGTTTATTAATGTACTTGGAACAGCAATTCAGAGTGTATTCATGCTTGTAGGGATTTATACAGCGATGTTTATTATGGATGCAAAATTGGCCGCGTATAGTTTGCTCGTTTTTCCGTTGACATTGTTAATAATTATCATCTATCGCAAATATAGTTCTCAATTTTATCGAGCGCGTCGGGAAAAATTGAGTCAGTTAAATGCAAAAATTGCAGAATCGATTTCTGGTATGTCCATTGTGCAACAGTTTAATCAAGAAAAGCGCTTGATTGGCGAATTTGAAGAGATTAATAAAGATTATTACGATGTAGGCATGAAAAATATTAAATTTAACGCGTTACTTCTTGGACCAGCGATTGATTTGATTTATTCACTAGCGGTTGTACTGATTCTAAGTTTCTTTGGGATTCAATCCTTCTCTAGTCCAGTTGCAATTGGGACGATTTACGCTTTTATTACGTACTTTGATCGGTTTTTAGAGGCAATTTACAATATTATGGAGCGTTTAGCAATGTACCAAGAGGCGATTACAGCGGCTTCACGTGTATTCCGGATTATGGATGGCACAGATTTGGCGCCAGAGCAAGATGATGAGGATGGTCTGGTCATTGCAAAAGCAAAGATTGAGTTTAAAAATGTCACGTTTTCTTATGATGGGAAAAAAGATGTTTTGAAGGATATTAGCTTCACAGCGGAATCTGGACAAACAGTTGCGCTTGTCGGTCACACAGGAAGCGGGAAAAGCTCTATTATCAATTTGATGATGCGCTTTTATGAGTTTGATCAGGGGGAAATTCTGATTGACGGGAAATCGATTAAACGCTACCCAATGGAGGAATTGCGTGCTAAAACTGGCTTAGTTTTACAGGATAGTTTTATGTTTTATGGTACTATCAAGGATAATATTCGTTTGCATAATAAGCTAATAACAGATCGAGAAATTCTGGAGGCTGCGCAGTTTGTACAAGCGGACCAGTTTATTAATACACTGGCCGACAAGTATGATCATAAGGTGATTGAGCGTGGGGCATCTTTTTCGAGTGGGCAGAGGCAGTTAATCTCTTTTGCAAGAACAGTCGTGACAAATCCACAAATTCTTGTTTTGGATGAGGCTACGGCAAATATTGATACGGAAACGGAAAGTTTGATTCAAACAGGCCTGCGAAATATGCGACAGGGCCGGACGACGATTGCGATTGCGCATCGACTTTCTACAATAAAAGACGCTGATCTCATTCTGGTGCTTCGAAAAGGAAGCATTATCGAGCGAGGAACACATGAAGAATTACTGGAACATGGTGGAGTGTATCATTCGATGTATCAATTACAAAACAGCGGAATGGATTTAGAGGAGCTTGGTTAATAGGCGTAAAGGTTGTTTTTCTTCTAAAAAAGTTTATAATGAGGCAAGTAAATAGTGCCGATTAGGAGGAAGTAACGTGTCATTTATTTTATCAATTATTATTACGCTTGTTTTTGGGGTTGGTGTTATCCTGATTCGGATGAAAGCATCAAAAGAGCCAGCAACTGTGAAAAAAATCATTATTCCGCCGATTATGATGAGTACTGGGGCGCTCATGTTTGTCATTCCATATTTCAGGGTTTCACCGGCAGGAATTTTAGAGGCAGTTTTAATGGGATTAGTCTTTTCGCTAATTTTAATTTGGACGACGCGTTTTGAGATTAGGCATCAATATGTCTTTATTAAACGGACAAAATCGTTTCCGGTCATTCTGCTCAGTTTATTATTGATTAGACTTGGAATTAAGTATTGGATTAGCGGTTCAGTCGATGTTGGTGAGCTATCAGGCATGTTCTGGATTTTAGCGTTTGCAATGATTGTTCCATGGCGCATTGCGATGTATTTTCAATATAAAAATGTTGCTACAAAATTAGCACAAACGGAAGAATCATGATTTTAAAACTTGGGAGGATTTTCTCTATGAAAACGGTTGAATTATGACAAGAACATCGATATAACGAGTAGGTTGCTCAAACAGGGCAGCATGTAAAAAGAGGAGGTTTTTTGTTTGAAAAAATGGTTAGTAGCTTTATTTTCACTTGCACTTGTTTTTAGCTTAGCGGCTTGTGGGAATGATGCAAAAGAAGAAAAGGCGACAGAGAAAAAAGACGTTACTGCAGATGCAATGAGTTTCTACATGGATTTAGTTGCAAAAATTAACGACAATGATGCGGATTATGATGCGTACCAAGCAGCAATTGGCAGTGACACACCGCCAACAGGTGCAGAGCTTACAACGCTTGCTACAGCAGCAAGTGCTTCGGCAGATAAAGTATCACAAGTATTAGCTGATGTAAAAGTTCCAAATCTAGGCACAGCGACAGGTGTCTTTAAATCAGCTGTAAAAGATTTAAGTGATGCATATGCGGCAGAAGCTAAAGGTTTGAAAGCTTCTCCGATTGATACGAAATCAGCAGATGAAGCGATGCAAAAAGCCTCAGATGCCTTAGCTAAAGCATTAAAAGATGTTGACTTAGCGCCATCGAGCATTATGAACGATACGGCAGCTTAAAAATGAAGTAAAATTAAAATAAAGGCGTTGTAATCTTTACATGTTTGCAACGTCTTTTGTATGCGTATGATGTAACGAAAACGAACATTTTTGGAGGAGGGCTTTTATTTGAAGAAGTTGTTAGTGGGGATTTTTGCGGCAATATTAGTATTTAGTTTAGCGGCTTGCGGAAATGCGAATGATGTTAAAGATAATGTGAACTCAAAAGTAGCAACGGCAAAAGAAAAACTGCAGACAAAGGCGATGGATTTTTACACGGGTTTAGTGGCTAAAGTGAATGAAAAAGACGCAGATTACGATGCTTATATGGCGGATATTACAAGTGATGCGCCATCAAAAGGGGAAGCATTGGATGAGTTAGCAAAGAAAGCAAGCGCCTCTGCGGAAAAAGTGTCTGAAACATTAGCGAATGTAAAAGTTCCTGATTTAGGAAAACGTACAGATGAGTTTAAAGCATCAATTCAAGAATTAAGCGATGCATTTGCAGAGAAAGCCGCTGCTGTTAAAGCAAATCCTGGCGATACAAAAGTGGCAGAAAAAGCAGATGAAGCAATACAAAAGGCTTCGGATAAATTATCAGAGGCTTTGAGAAAAATTGGCTTGGCGGGCTCCAATATCGTGAATGATATTACGGGCTGAATATAAAAAATCTTGATTTCCGATAATCAGAAGTGTGTACTGATTGGAAATCAAGATTTTTTTATTTTGCTTTTGTTTCATTTATTTCTGTTTGCAATCGTTCAAATGTCATTAATACTTCTTCGGATTTCAGTTCCAAAAGTTCTTTTTGATCAATATCTTTGTCATTAAACGTAATGGGATCTCCAAATCGAATAATAACTTTTTTACGTTTGAAAAGTTCTCCAACTGTTTTTGGTCCATCATACACGGCCGGTAAGATCGGAACTTTTCCTTTTAATGCGACCGTTACGGCACCTCGTTTTAGGTGGAGGCCAGCTGATTTTCTAGTACCGCTCGGGAAAATACCGACTACTTTCCCATCTTTTAGGATGCGGATAGGTAGTTTAATTGCGCTTGGACCGGGATTTTCACGATTGACTGGAAAAGCATTGAGGTGGCGCATCAGCCAATTTAGTAATTTAGTCTTAAATAGTTCTTGTTTTGCCATGTAGTGAATTTGAAGTGGCTTAATGGCAAATCCAAGATATAGAATCTCCATCCAAGATGTGTGCGTGGAAACGACGACGAATGGTGCTTCTGGAATTTTCTCTTTATTTTGTACTTGGAAACGCCCACCGATGATTGTCATAATCACCTGAACGAAATTTCTCGCAAACGTGTAGAACAAGTTGTTTCACTCCTATTTTTCTTTTTTTAGTCTTGTTTTTAGTATACTGAAAAGTTTGGGAAACGTCTAGTGCTTATGCGTTGCTATGAAAATATAGTATACTGAGGATAACAGCAAAAATGAATAATGAGGTGTTTGGATGAAATTTTTACATACAGCGGATTGGCATTTAGGGAAGGTTGTCAATGGGGTTTCGATGCTTGTAGAGCAGCAGTATATTTTGAAGCAGATAGCACAGATTGCAAAGGAGGAGCAGGTGGACGGGATTATAATTGCAGGTGATCTATATGATCGTTCGGTGCCGCCAGCAGATGCAGTGACGCTTTTAAATGATGTACTACTGGAACTGAATGTGACGCTCGGTAAGCCGGTTTTTGCGATTAGTGGAAACCATGATAGTGCGGAGCGGGTGAATTTTGGTTCGGCTTGGTATGAGAAAAATGGACTACATATTCAAGGAACAATTGGTGCGAATCTCTCGCCGATAGAGTGGAACGGGGCACAGATTTGGTTGGTGCCATATCATGAGCCGGCACAAGTTCGAGCTACTTTGGAAGACAAGTCAGTAAGGTCGTTTGAAGATGCAATGCAAGCGGTAACGGCAAAAATTAGGTCAGAGTGGGATGCAGATAAGGCACAAATTCTAGTTGGGCATGCGTTTGTTGCAGGAGGAATTCCGAGTGATTCAGAGCGACAATTAGCGATTGGAAATGTGGATCGTGTGTCTACAAATTGTTTTGATGGCTTTGATTATGTGGCACTAGGGCATTTGCATCATCCCCATGCGATTCACCATCCGTCTATTTTTTATGCAGGTTCGCCTTTGAAATACTCGTTTTCAGAAGCAAAGGATAAGAAGAGCGTTCGGATTGTGACAATGAATGGTAAAAAGCTTGTGGAAGTTCGCGAACATCTTTTGGAACCGCTGCATGATTTACGCATTATTGAGGGGTATTTGGCAGATTTAGTGAGTTCAGTCGTCCCTGGAAACGAGGATTTTTTGCAAATTAACTTGTTGGATGAAGGGGCGCTAATTGATCCTATTGGGCAACTGCGGGCGTTTTATCCGAATGTGTTGCATTTGGAGCGAGTACAGGAGAAACTGACAGAGGGGCAATTTGAGCGATTTGAAGATGTTGTAAAAAAAGACGATTTGGAGCTGTTTGGGCAGTTTTTCGAACATGTGAGCGGGAAGGAAATATCGGAACGGCAAATGGAATTAATGCGTGAAACGATGAATCGTGTGAAGGGAGCCGTGGAACAATGAGACCTTTGAAATTGACGATGCAGGCGTTTGGTGCGTATGCCAAAGCGGAAACGATTGATTTTACAGAACTTGGGCAGGAGCGAATTTTTGTGATTTCTGGGAAAACAGGAGCTGGGAAGTCAACAATTTTTGATGCGATTAGCTTTGCGATTTTTGGGAAGGCAAATACGAATGATCGGGAAGGTTTTTCGCTAAGGAGTCATTATGCAAGTGCAGAGGATTTGACGGAAGTATCGCTTGAATTTCTGCTTCGAGATGTGCGTTATTTGGTTCGTCGCATACCACAACAAGATGTCCCGAAAAAGCGTGGAGAAGGGATGACAACGGTTACTGCAAAGGCGGAGCTCTATGAACTTGACGGGAACGAAGAGAAGTTACTTGCAAGTTCGGTTCGTGATGTCGGTGCAAAAATGGAAGAAGTTATTCAGTTGAATGTTGATCAATTTCGCCAAATTTTAATGATTCCACAGGGAGAATTTCGTGAGTTGCTTGTAGCGGAAAGCAGGGATAAGGAAGCAATTTTACAACGATTGGCGCATACGCATTTTTACCAGCTTATTGAAAACCAGCTATGGAATCAGCAGAAGGAGCAAGAGCAGCAGGTCCGGTTATTACGTGCAAAAGTAGCTGGGATTACGCAGGAGGCTTTTGACGAGGAGGCGCTGGCTGGGAAAACAGCACGTGATATTGAGTTGATGTTTGGAGAGCGGCTGAATTTGGAACAGGAAACGATGAATGGGCTACAGGAACAGGTGGATTTGGCAAAACAAAAAGCAGAAATTACAGCTAAGAATGTGACGTTGGCAGAGGAAAAAATAGCGGAATGGGAACAATTAGCGAATTTACGGATAGACAAAATAGAATTAGACAAGTTAGCGGAGAAATGTGATCAAGATCAGCAAGCCATAAATTTGGCGCGCAAAGCTGGGGCGATTATGGATCAAGATGCACTATGTTTGCGATTGAAGCAACAATTGGATGAGCTACGTTTGGAAGAAAAACAAGCATTGGAGGTTTTGAAAAATAAGGAAGCGGTGCTAGATAATGCTGTTTTGGAGATAGAGAAATTGAAAGAGATGGAACAAGAATACACGGCATGGCTCAAAAAACAAGAATTGCTCCAATCGATGGAAGTAAAGGTGACGAGGGCTTTGGCATTACAGCAGGAATTAACGCAAAAGAGTGAGGAATATCAGAGGGTAACACAAACATTAGAACGGCTTATTAAGAAAGAGCAAACACTTTTAGAGCAGTCAGAAAAATTAGCTGATAGGGCTCGGTTTGTTCAAGAGGCGAGGCTAAAACAGGTAGAAACCAAACAACTCATGATGGAAATAAGTCAAAAAGAAGCGCAGATTGCAACCGAAATAAAGAAATGGGAACAAAAACAAGCATGGCAAACAGAATTAGTGATATTCGAAAAACGTTTTAGCATCGCAGAAAATCAGTTTAAGGAAGCTGAGGCTAGGTACGTGGCGCTGGATGAAAAATGGCAACAGGAGCAGGCCGCAATGTTGGCACTAACACTTGCAGAAGGCGATGCGTGCCCAGTTTGTGGTTCGCTAGAGCACCCTCAATTGGCAATAGAAACATCCGGTGTAGTAAAGTCAGAAGTCGAAGCAGCGAGAAAAGGTCAGCTTGAGAAAAATGACGTGGCAAAATCGATAGCCACAAAAATCGAGCAAAAAAAGTGGCAAATCGAACAAATCGAATACGCATCGGAGGAACCTTTCCAGGCTTTGAAGGAGCAGCAAGACGTATGTGCTAAGGAACTCGCGAAAATAGAGAAGGAGCAAGTGCGGTTAGAAGCATTTTTGACAGAGGAAAATAATGTGGAAGAGCAAGTTGCCTTGAATAAGCAGGAGACGAGTGAAGTGGCAACACAAAAAATAAAAACACAACAAGCGTACGACAAAGTTCGTCAAGCCATGGATACTACTCAAACGACATATTCACTCCTTTTAGAGGATGTACCAGAGGAATTTCACAATTTAGCGGCTTTTTATGAGCAACAAAAAGATTTGACGGCACAAATTAGTGCCTTTGAGCTCAGAAAAGGAAGCGTGGAATCGATGTACAATGAATCAAAAGAAGGCCATCTTAAAGCAGTTTCAGCGCGTGAAGCGGCAGAAAGGGCTGTTTTAAAAGCAGATAGTGCATTGGCGTCACAGCGCACGATATTTAAAGATATTATGGTGACGAATGGTTTTGTGGACTACGGCTCCTATCAACGAGCTATTTTAAGTGCAGAAATTTTGGCAGAGAAGGAGCAATTTGTTCGTAACTATGAGCAGAAATACCATTTTGTGTCAGAACGTTTGAAGGAGATGGAGGGCAAACTTAACGAATCGGAACAGCCTGATTTGATAGCTTTGCAACAATTAGATGTTGAGGCTAAGCGGGCGTATCACGAAAAGGCAGAGCAGTATATGAGGCAAAAAGAGATGGTACGTAAGCTTTCTGAGTTGTCGGAGCGGTTTATGCAGTATTTGAATGAAACAAGTGAGGCGGAGAATGCATATGCGGATATTGGTTATTTAGCGGATATGGCACGCGGGAAAAATAATCGACGCTTGACGTTTGAACGGTTTGTTTTGGCGACTTTCCTTGATACGATTTTACTTCGGGCGAATGGGCGTTTAAAAAAAATGACGAATGGTAGGTTTCAACTGAACCGCAAAAAGGAAAAGTCTAAAGGAAACGTGCAAAGTGGTTTGGAGCTGGAGGTTTATGACGAATACACAGGCTTGGAGCGACATGTCAAAACGTTATCTGGTGGGGAGAGCTTCAAAACATCGCTTGCTTTGGCGCTGGCCTTAGCAGAAGTTGTGCAGGAGATGTCGGGTGGTATATCACTTGAGACGATGTTTATTGATGAGGGGTTCGGTACACTTGATCCTGAATCACTGGAAATGGCGGTGGAGTGCTTGCTTGAAACACAGGAATCTGGACGGTTAGTCGGAATTATTTCGCATGTACCAGAACTAAAAGAACGAATTCCCTCGCGCTTAGAGGTAACGGCTACAAACCATGGAAGTACGACGAAATTTTTCGTGCAAGGATTATAAATATTCGAAATGGAGGTGCGACTCACAAGGCTCTATGGTATAATGAACTGTTCGAAAAAATTTCCTGTTTAGATGAATGGAGGAATTGCGATGATACGACAAGCGAAAGCGGAGGATGCAGCACAAGTTGCGCCACTTATTTATATAATTTTAGAGGATATGGAATTGCCATTTTTGGAAGGCGTCAGTAAAGAAATGATGCTGGAAATGATTGAGGCGAGCTTTTTGCGACCAGATTATCGATTCAGTATGGAAAATGTTATGGTGAAAGAAATTGATGGCCAAGTTGCGGGACTCCTCGTGAGCTATCATGGAGAACATGCAGAAAATATGGACGATGAATGGGATGGCATTCAAGACATGTTCGGTATCGTCAAAAAAATGCCATTGTTTACAGAGCAAGAAACGTGGATGGGTGAATACTATCTCGATTCCCTTGTGGTCGATTCGGCATATCGTGGCCAAGGTATTGGTAAAGAACTACTGCACGCGTTTAAAGAATTGGCAGTTGCAAAAAATTGCGAAATTATCGCGTTAAATGTGGAAAAGGCAAATGAAGGCGCACTAAATTTGTATAAAAAATTAGGCTATGAATCAGAGTATGATTTGGTTTTATCTGGTCATGATTATTATCACATGACTCAAAATGTCAGGAGTTGAATGAATTGTTAACAGATCCAAAAAACACAATGATTCCTGTATCGATAAAAAAAAGGGGACGTGAATTGCTGGAAGAAGGGGCGATTACGGTTTTTGAAGAGAAAACGATGTACGCAAATACGTCTCGTTCTGTTGTAGTCGATGAGCGTGTTTCCTATGAAGTGAAACATGTTGCTAATGGGAATTACCAATGTGACTGCATTTATTACCAAGAAAATAGCATTTGCGCACATATTTATGCAGTCGAGCTGGAGCATGAAGCACGTCAGACTAAAATCGAGAAAGCTAATTTCAAGCAACGAATTTTGGCGCAGGAAGCTACAACATTACTTTCGTTATTTCAAGAGAACATGGATCGGCAATTTGACACGTATGACACCGTAGCAAAAGCCTCCCTAAAAGTAGAATATATATTACGAATGCAGGAAAATCGTGATAAAAATATGTTAACACTCGATTTGAAAGTCGGGCAAGATCGTACGTATGTCGTGAAAAACATTGGTGACTTTTTGCAAGCAATAAAGCAACATACGAGTTATTTTTTCACGAAAAATTTCAGTTTTGATCCGAATGAACATTATTTTGACGAGCGTGATATTGCTGTTTTCAATGAATTAATGAAAATTAATGAAATCGCGAAAATGTATGATACGGACAGTTTTTATTGGAACAAGTCCTATGCAGAAGAAAAAGTGCTTATTATTCCGCCGAGTCTAGCGGAGAGCATGTTAGCTGATTTGATGGGACAAAATACGATTTGTATTCATGATGATATTAAATATAGCGGTTTGCAATTTAAAAAGGGAGCACTACCGTTTTCCTTCGTATTTCGCAAAAATGATAATGGAGATATGTACCAATTAGTGATGGAGGAATTGCAACAGGCAAGTTATCTGGAGAGCTATCAGTTACTGTTTTTGAACGGTGTATTTTATCGGCCGAGTGATGCAGTTTGGGAGCAATTAACACCGCTTATTCATTTCCATAATGTGACGGAAAATGAAGTTGTACAGTTTTCAGAATCGCAGTTGAGTGAAGTTATGTCCTACGTGTTACCATCGCTTCAAAAAAGTGGGCATGTGCAAATTGATCCATCAATTGAGGATCGGGTTATCCAGCAACCACTCGTTTCAAAGATGTGGATTTCACAAAAAAACAGCGAACATGTGTTAAAACTGGAATATCATTATGGCTCACAGGTTTTTGACCCGTTTGCGCTGACAGAAAGTGTGGATCCGGATGGGCGTATTATGATTCGGGATATGGAAACAGAAGCGAAAATTATGCATCGGATTGAAGCAGCGCCTGTTCATTTTTCAGAAACTCAAATGGTTGTTAATTCAGATGAGGCCAGCCTTTATGAGTTCTATTATCGGGTTGTTCCGAGTTTGGCAGCGGATGTCGCTATTTATTTAGAGGATGGCTTGGAGGAAATGGTGGAAGAGCATGTAAAGCCCACAACGACCATTGATGTGGCGCATGATAATGATTATTTGTCGGTAGCCTTTGATTTTCAAGGGATTGATGATAGTGAAATTCAGGAAGTGTTACAATCGTTACGAGAAAAACGGAAATATCACCGCTTGAATAATGGGCGTTTCTTGTCGCTCGAGGACGAGAGCTATCAGCAAATGGAAGCAATATTCGATATTTTAGACGTTCGCAAAAAAGAAGTCGGAAAACAAATGGCAGTGCCACTTTATCGCGGGATGCAAATCTATGAGGCGATGGGTAGTGCACAGAATGAGCATAATAAGTTCAGTCGGACATTCCGCGATTTGTTGCATGAAATTGTGAACCAAGAGGATATGTCTTATCCGTTACCGATGGGGTTGAATGCGGAGCTTCGCGATTATCAGGTGACTGGTTTTGAATGGATGAAATCGCTTGGTAAATACCATTTAGGCGGGGTTTTAGCCGATGATATGGGACTTGGGAAGACATTACAAGCCATAACGTATATCGCTTCTACGTTCGAGGAAAACCCAGACATGAGGCCTGTTCTGATTGTTACCCCTGCTTCGCTCTTGTATAATTGGTCGAGTGAGTTTGAGAAATTCTCTCCTGATATTCCTGTAACTGTCATTCATGGTACATCACAAATGCGCTTGGAGGTTATCCAGAATATAACACCAGGGAATGTGTATTTAATATCGTATCCATCCTTGCGCCAAGATGAACAAGAATTTTTAACGACGCGGTTTCAAACAATTATTTTGGATGAGGCGCAGGCGATTAAAAACTATAATACGAAGGCTTCACAAGCTGTGCGAGCGCTCAAGGCAACGAATGTTTTCGCGCTTAGTGGGACGCCTTTAGAAAATAGCATTGATGAGTTATGGACGATGTTTCAGACGATCATGCCAGGGTTTTTCCCATCGCTTCGCAAGTTTAAAGAATTGCCGCATGAGCGTGTTGCACAGATGATTAGACCATTCTTGATGCGCCGTTTGAAGCGCGATGTTGTGAAAGAGTTGCCAGATAAAATTGAGACGAATTTGTATTCAGAACTGACGGAACAGCAAAAAACGATTTATTTGGCTTATTTGGAGAAAATACAGCAAGAGTTGGCGGCTAATGATGGAAATGAGCAGGAAGATCGTATTAAACTGTTAGCAGGATTGACGCGATTACGCCAAATTTGTTGCGATCCAGCGCTTTTTGTTGAAAATTATGATGGTGGTTCTGGTAAACTGGCACAATTGTTTGATACAATACAAACAGCACGTGAAAGTGGCAAGCGCATTTTGATTTTTTCTCAATTTACATCAATGTTGCAAATCATGAAAGCTCAGGCAAAAGAAGCTGGCTACCGGTATTTTTACATGGATGGTAGTACGCCTTCCAAGAGTCGTATGGACCTTGTGAATGGCTTTAATGCAGGGGAAGCAGATTTATTCTTTATTTCGCTGAAGGCTGGCGGAACTGGGCTGAATTTGACTGGTGCAGATACGGTTATATTGTATGATTTATGGTGGAATCCGGCGGTGGAAGAACAGGCGGCGAGTCGAGCACATCGAATTGGACAAAAGAATGTTGTGCAGGTCATTCGAATGATTACAAAGGGCACAATTGAAGAGAAAATCTACAATCTACAGAAGAAAAAACAGGCGTTGATGGATGCATTAATTCAGCCTGGAGAGCAGATGCTACATCGTTTAACAACAGAAGAGATAAAAGAGATTTTAACAGTGAGTTGATTACTAGGTAGAAGGGACGCGAGTGTTATGGATAATTGGGAAGTTTTTATTGCAGGAAATGAAAAAGAAGCGGTAGATAAAATTACAGAACTTGAAGCTAGAGGTTATAAAAAAGAGAATATTTCTGTCTTAGCTAAGTCTGACCAAGAAGATGAAGTGAAAGAAATTATTGAAACTACCAATGTAGAAGAAGAGCATCCTGTGAACAAAGAGGCATTTGGTGTTATTTCTGGGATTTTGCAATCTCTCAGCGGTGGTTTGATGATTCCACAAGTGTATAATCCAAAATATGGTGCTCTTTATGCAGCTGGTCCTTTTGCGAAATGGTTTTCGAATACAAGCGATAAATCGGTGAAACGTTTGCTGAATGATTTTGACTTAGATGATGCTCAGATTGATGAATTTGTTCGTGCTCTTCATAGCGGTCAAATTTTGATTTTGGCAAGATAAATTGGCAAAGAAAAAGCCGACAAAGGCGCAACTACGTAAAAACAGACAGAGACGCAGCATGTTTTTGGCGATTTTAACTTTGTTCGTGTTAGGCTTGGCGCTCGTCGTTTTGATGCAATTCCGTGCAGGTGAAAAGCCCAAACCTTACACGCAAGACATTCCGGAACAATTTGTTTCAGTTTATCAAGCAGCTGGAAAGAAATATGGAATTGACTGGTTTTTACTTGCAGCTGTACATCGCGTGGAGACCAAATTTTCGACGGTGGAACCAATGATTTCAAATGTGGGTGCGATTGGTCCGATGCAGTTTATGCCGTGTACGTTTGTAGGATGGGGAGCAGATGGTTGTCCAGCTACGGGCGGTGTTGGAAATTTTACGGATGATGATCTCGTTGATCCGAGTGTGATTAAAGTATACGGCGGTTATGGCGTGGACGCAAATCATGATGGCAAGGCGGATCCATGGGATTTGGAAGATGCGGTTTTCTCGACAGCGAATTTCTTAGCGGATAATGGCGCTAAAGATGGCAAGGAAAAACAGGCGATTTTCAAATATAATCATAGCGATATTTATGTGAAGGATATTTTATTCTATCGTGACCAGTTTAAAAAGGCGTGGCAGAAAGATCTGGCTTCAAAATAAGCAGTTAACAACACGCCGGGATTTTTTCGAAAAAAACATATAAGGCAGTTTTTCTAGATTCTGAGTCGGACGAAAATGTTCGGCTTTTTTCGTGAGATTATCAATAATTTTTACTTATCGAAAAACATCGATTTAACTTAGTTTACTTATCACGCTTTTTTTCGTACAATAGAGGGGTGAAAGAATGCAACGAGAGCGAAAGGGAACACAAGTGGGAGGAAAAAAGATGAAAAATTGGAATAAAAAAGCAAAGCAGTCGTTTCAAATTGGCGACGACACGTATCATTATTATCAATTAAAAACACTTGAGGCGGATGGTCAAACATCTATTAAAAAACTGCCTTACTCAATCCGCGTACTACTTGAATCAGTATTGCGTCAAGCGGATGGACGCATCATCACGGATAAGCATATTGAAGATTTAGCACATTGGGATGCGACAAAGAAAAATGAGGGGGAAGTTCCTTTCAAACCGGCACGTGTTATTTTGCAAGATTTCACAGGAGTGCCAGCAGTTGTGGACTTGGCTTCTCTGCGCAAAGCGATGGCAGATTTAGGCGGGAACCCTGAAGACATTAATCCAGAAATCCCGGTTGATCTTGTTGTCGATCACTCAGTACAAGTTGATAGCTATGCGAATCCGGAAGCGTTAGAAGTCAACATGAAGCTTGAGTTTGAGCGTAACATGGAGCGTTACCAATTCTTAAACTGGGCGCAGAAATCGTTCGATAATTATCGTGCGGTACCTCCTGCAACAGGGATTGTCCATCAGGTGAATTTGGAGTATTTGGCAAGTGTTGTAATCGCAAACCAAGTCGCTGAAAATGAGTATACAGCGTTTCCAGACAGCTTAGTCGGAACGGACTCACATACAACGATGATTAATGGAATCGGTGTGCTTGGCTGGGGCGTTGGTGGAATTGAAGCAGAGGCAGGAATGCTCGGCCAACCTTCTTACTTTCCAATCCCAGAAGTTATTGGTGTTAAATTAATCAATGCATTACCAAATGGTGCAACAGCAACCGATTTAGCCTTAAAAGTAACGCAAGTACTTCGCGAAAAGAAAGTTGTTGGTAAATTTGTCGAGTTCTTTGGTCAAGGCGTTGCAACGTTGCCACTTGCTGACCGTGCGACGATTGCGAATATGGCACCAGAATATGGCGCAACATGTGGCTTTTTCCCAGTGGATGAGGAGTCATTGACGTATTTGCGCTTAACTGGACGTGAGGAGAAGCAGATTGCACTTGTGAAGAAATATTTGCAAAATAATGAGCTATTTTTCACACCAGAAAACGTGGAACCTAACTATACGTCAGTTGTAGAACTCGATTTAAGCTTGATTGAGCCTAACTTGGCGGGTCCGAAGCGTCCACAAGATTTGATTCCACTATCAAAAATGAAAGAAAGTTTCCAAGCATCGATTAGTGCGCCAAATGGTAATCAAGGTTTTGGATTATCGAAAAAAGACTTGCATAAAGAAACAAAAGTGACATTTGGAAATGGTGATCAATCGACGATGAGGACTGGCTCTGTTGCTATTGCAGCAATCACGAGTTGTACGAATACGTCGAATCCTTACGTGATGCTGAGCGCTGGTCTTCTCGCGAAAAAAGCGGTGGAGCTAGGTCTCGAAGTGCCAAAGTTCGTGAAAACATCACTTGCACCGGGTTCAAAAGTTGTGACGGGGTATTTAGAAGATGCAGGGCTTTTGCCATATCTTGAGAAGTTGGGCTTTGACCTTGTTGGTTACGGTTGTACGACGTGTATCGGTAACTCAGGACCATTAAAAGATGAGATTGAAGAGGCGATTGTAGACAATGACTTGCTTGTTTCTGCTGTGCTTAGTGGGAATCGTAATTTTGAAGGTCGTATTCACGCATTAGTTAAAGCAAACTTCTTAGCTTCGCCGCCACTTGTGGTTGCTTATGCGCTCGCTGGGACGACGAATATTGATATGTTGCATGAACCAATTGGAAAAGGGGAACATGGTCAGGATGTGTTCTTAAGCGATATTTGGCCGGCGCAAGAAGAAGTGAAGGCGCTCGTGGAAAGAACGGTGACGCCAGAATTATTCCGCGAAGAATATGCACATGTCTTCAGCCAAAATGAGGAGTGGAACGCTATTGCGACGTCAGAACAGGCACTTTATGATTGGGATGCTGACTCGACATATATTGCCAACCCACCATTTTTTGAGAACTTATCACCGGAAGCAGGCACAGTTGAGGCGCTTCATGGCCTTCGGGTAATCGGCAAATTTGGTGATTCAGTTACAACGGACCATATTTCTCCGGCTGGAGCAATTGGAAAAGACACACCGGCTGGGAAGTATTTACAAGCTCACGGTGTAGCTATTCGCGATTTTAACTCGTACGGTTCTCGTCGTGGTCATCATGATGTGATGATGCGTGGAACGTTTGCTAACATTCGAATTAGGAATCAAGTTGCACTAGGAACGGAAGGCGGGTATACAACGTATTGGCCGACAGAGGAAGTGATGCCGATTTACGATGCATCGATGAAATATCAAGAATCAGGGACAGGGCTCGTTGTTTTAGCAGGTGATGATTACGGTATGGGTTCTTCTCGTGACTGGGCTGCAAAAGGAACAAATCTACTCGGCATTAAAACAGTTATTGCCAAAAGCTATGAACGGATTCACCGCTCAAACCTCGCTATGATGGGTGTATTACCGTTGCAATTTAAAGCTGGCGAAAGTGCAGATTCACTTGGCTTGACTGGTCGGGAAACGATTAGTGTAGCGATTGATGAGACAGTTTCTCCACTAGATTACGTAACAGTGACGGCTGTTGCTGAGGACGGGTCACATAAAACGTTTGAGGCGCTTGTTCGCTTTGATTCGGATGTCGAAATTGATTACTATCGTCATGGCGGCATTTTGCCAATGGTTTTACGTGGAAAGCTGAAAAAATAATAAAGAGAAAAACATCGGACTAGAACGTGCGTTCGATGTTTTTTTATGTTATCATGGAATTATAGTAGCAATCAGGGAGGTTAAAAGATGGGAAAACGTGTTGAAATAGGGAAAACGGGAATTCATGTCACACCAATTGGGTTCGGTGCTAATACGATTGGTGCGCATAATTTGTTCCAAAATATTGATGAGGATGTGAGTCGTGAAACGCTACGTGCGGCATTAGCGGAAGGCGTCGATTTTTTTGATAGTGCATTTATGTATGGTTTGGGGCGTTCAGAAGAGCTTATTGGTGAAGTTTTAGCGGAGACTGGGAGTCGTTCGGATGTTATTCTCGCAACAAAAGCTGCCCATATTGTAACGGATAGTGGAGTCAAATTAGACAATTCACCCACTTTTTTAGCTGAATCTGTAGATAGTGCGTTGAAACGCCATCAAACGGACTATATTGATTTATTTTATATCCATTTTCCAGATGGGGTTACACCGCCAGCCGAGGCAGTTGGCGCTCTACAACGCTTGAAAGAAGCTGGGAAAATTCGTGCGATTGGTGTGTCTAATTTTACGATGGATGCTTTGAGCTTAGCGAATAAAGATGGCTATGTGGACGTTGTACAGGACAAATATTCGCTTATTTATCCGGAGTTGGAGAAGGATATGATTCCTTACTGTGTGGAATCAGACATATCGTTCGTACCGTATACGCCGCTTGCAAGTGGTTTGCTGACAGGGAAGTTCACCGCGAGCAATCCACCACAAGATTTTCGAAAAGAGCGACCGCATTTCCAAGGGCAATCATACATTGACATTATTGCAAAAGTCAACAGCCTTCAAATTTTGGCAGATAAGTATGATGTATCTATTGCCAATATTGTTCTGGCAACAACGCTTAGTGTCGATGGCATTGACGTGGTAATACCAGGAGCTAAAAGCCCGGAACAAGTTCAATCGAACATGCAAACATTGCGAGCAGCCTTGACACGTGATGAAGCAACGCAAGTCCGTGAATTATTCAAATAAGTGATAGAAAGAAGGAGCTAGAATGCAATTAGAGCGGTGTGGATGGGCGATGAGCGATGCTGCAGAGCAGGTTTATCATGATACTGAATGGGGAGTGCCGAATCGTGATGAGCACTATTTATTTGAAATGCTTAATTTAGAGGGAGCGCAGGCTGGACTTTCATGGCGCCTTATTTTGAATAAACGAGCAGCTTACAAAGATGCCTTTCATCAGTTTGATCCCGATAAATGTGCAATGATGACAGATGAAGAGCTGGAGCATATACGTGAAACAGCTGCAATCGTTAAGAACAAGCTTAAAATTGGCGGAGTACGTAAGAATGCGATTGCTTTTTTGAAAGTACAGGAAGAATTTGGCTCTTTTGCCGATTATATTTGGGGATATACAGATGGAAAACCAATTATTAATCACTGGACGGATATGACACAAATGCCAACTAGTAATGGATTATCAGAACAGATTAGTAAAGACTTGAAGAAGCGCGGATTTATTTTCGTTGGGCCGGTCATTATTTATTCTTATTTACAAGCAATTGGGATGATTGATGATCATGTGGTAACTTGTCCATACCATACAGAAAATAGGTAAGTGTCGAGGTCGGACGAAACCTATCTCATTTTTTGACTAAGATATGACCTACAATAAAAAACCACCGAATGACAAATTCTCTATTATACATAGAACATTTGCTATTCGGTGGTTTTATATCAATTCAAATTAATTTTTTTGCCAGTTAAGCTGCCATTCAATGCCGAGTTTATCAGTTAGCTTTGCGTAAAGGCCACCCCAGGGCATTTCTTGAAGTTCGATAGAAACCTGTCCGCCATTTTTTAATAGCTCATATGTGTTTCTTAGTGAGGCTTCATCATCAAATAAATAGGCAACAGAGAGCATGTTACCTGCTGATAATGTCTCATCCACATAAGAATCAGAGAAATACAGAAGCTCGGTACCATCTTTCTCTAAGCGTGCATGTACAATGCGATTGGCTAATGCTTCGTCGCCACGAGAATCTCCCATTTCGCTGTATGTTTGTACCATTGTGGGGGTAGCTCCAAAAGCGGCACTATAAAAGTCTAGCGCCTCTCTTGCATTCCCATTAAATTGTAGATAAGGTATCGTATTTGGCATATCATTTCCTCCTAAAACGTTTTTCACGCAAGGTGATAGAGATAGTATAGTGTAAATAAATGTAGAAATCTACTAATATCTATTTCTTGCTTACAGCGATAAAAAGTGTTGCATCCTGTTTCATAAATATGTTCCTGCCATGGTAAAATTGCTGAATAGTCGTGGATTTAAATCCAGTGTTTGCTAGTAATGACTTTAATTCATTCGCAACAAAGCCGTTATGGACTTTCGGATGGTAGACGTTAGGATTTTTATCGAAATCGATGATAATCAGTTTACCATCTGTGTTTAGCGTTTCGTAAAGTCTTTCTAAAATGGTTTTGGTATCAGGAATGTGTAAAAGAACGAGAGATACGAGTACTATATCTGCCTTCACATCAAGCGTACTTCTCGTGAAATCTGCAACTAATGTTTGGACATTTCCCAGCTTATTAGCCTCTATTTTATTGTTTATTATTTCAATCATATTTTCGGAGGAGTCTATTAATATAGCTGTTTTAACAGAACTTGCAACTTGTAAGCCAATCAGACCTGTACCGCTCCCATAATCAATGAAGGTCTTGTCTTTCGCTTGTACTAACTCTTCTTTAACCTTATGCGTGATAATATTGGCGAGTTCGATTCGCTCTGTACTATCATATTTCTTGGCTATTGTTTCAAAAATATTTTCTTCCATGTTTTATCGCATCCTCTGCTACGTGATAAGTTAACATTATAGTTTAAGTAACGCTTTTTCGCAATGAATCACTTTCATACAAAGATTACAATAATATTATTATGTAAACTTAATTAAAAAAGAAAAGAACACCCCGAGGGCAGGGATGCTCTTTTCAACTACCTATAACTTAAACACCTTTATAAGCGTTTAGATAAATTTCTTTCAACTCAGAAACGAGCGGTTGAACTGGATTAGCTGTCGTACATTGATCCATAAATGCGCGATCTGCCAATGTATCCACTACTGTATCAAATGCTTTCTTATCAACGTTTTGACCTTTCAAGCTCATGTCAATTCCACAGTCTTTACCAAGGCTGATAATCGCATCAACAAGCGATTTCACACCTTCTTCTGTTGTAGAAGCTGGCAATCCAAGAACACGAGCGATTTGTGCGTAATCTTGGTCAGCACGGTAAGATTCGTATCTTGGGAACAAAGCATGTTTTCTAGGTTTTGTCGCATTGTAGCGAATAACATGCGGCATAAGAATAGCATTAGCACGACCATGAGGGATGTGGAATTCTGGACCTATTTTATGGGCTAAACTATGATTAATTCCTAGGAAAGCATTAGCAAAAGCCATACCTGCCATCGCAGAAGCGTTATGCATTTTTTCGCGAGCATCTTCGTCTGCATCGAGAACAGAAGCGCGTAACGATTCGAATACCATTTCAATAGCACGCATAGATAATCCACGTGTATAGTCACTTGCCATTACCGATACATAAGACTCAATAGCGTGTGTTAGTACGTCCATACCTGTGTCAGCTGTAATATGAGCTGGGACGGTCATGACATATTGAGCATCAACAATGGCTACGTCTGGGGTTAATTCATAATCAGCCAATGGGTATTTGATGTTGTTTTCTTTATCTGTAATAACTGCAAAAGGAGTAACCTCAGAGCCTGTACCAGATGTAGTAGGAATGGCAACAAATTGCGCTTTTTCGCCTAGTTTAGGATATTTGAACGTACGTTTACGGATATCTAAGAATTTTTGTTTTAAACCGAAAAATGAAGCTTCTGGGTGTTCATAGAATAACCACATTCCTTTAGCTGCATCCATTGCGGAACCGCCACCAAGAGCGATAATGCAATCTGGTTTGAAGTCTTTCATTAGTTCAGCACCTTTATATACAGTCACGTCAGATGGATCCGGCTCTACATCTGCAAAGACTTGATAAGAAACATCATTGCCACGTTTTTTCAAGTGCTCGATAACAACATCAACGTATTTAAATTGTACCATTCCTGGATCCGTTACGATAAATACACGTTCAATATTCGGCATTTTTTGCAAATATTGCGTCGAGTATTTCTCAAAGAATACTTTTGGTGGAAGTTTGAACCATTGCATATTATTTCTCCGTTCTGCGATACGTTTCACATTTAAAAGGTTAGTTGCGCTAACGTTTTGTGATACAGAGTTTTTACCATAAGAGCCACAACCAAGTGTTAGAGAAGGGATAAAGCCATTGTATAAGTCGCCGATTCCGCCTTGAGCAGATGGTGCATTCACAATAATACGGCAAGCTTTCATGCGTAAACCAAATGCTAATTGTGCTTCACGATCTGTAGAATGGATAACTGCTGAGTGGCCTAAACCGCCATATACAAGCATTTCTTCACAACGGTCGAAGGCATCGGCTTGGTCTTTAGCTTCAATGAAAGCAAGAACAGGGCTTAATTTTTCGTGAGATAGTGGATAAGCATCGCCCACACCTTTAATTTCAGCTACGAGCATTTTAGTGTCCTCTGGTACCTTAAATCCAGCTTCGTTCGCAATCCAAGCAGGGGATTTACCTACGACATTTGGATTTAATGCGTGTGTTTCAGGGTTAATAACATAGCTTTCCAATTTTTTGAACTCAGCGCCTTTGACGAAGTAGCATTTGTTTGCTTCCATTTCGTTTTTCACGGCTTTGGCAACTTCTTTGTCGACAATTACAGCTTGTTCAGATGCGCAAATCATACCGTGATCAAACGTTTTAGATAAAATCAAGTCGTTTACTGCACGTTTGATTTTTGCTGTTTTGTCGATGTAAGCAGGAACGTTACCAGGTCCAACGCCAAGTGCTGGTTTACCGGTAGAGTAAGCAGATTTAACCATTGCAGCGCCACCTGTAGCAAGCACGAGCGCCACATCTTTATGGTTCATCAATTGTTTTGTGGCTTCTAGAGATGGTTTCTCAACCCATTGAATACAATGTTCCGGAGCACCCGCTGCAATTGCTGCTTCGTATACGACACGAGCGGCTTCAGAAGAGCATTTTTGAGCGCTTGGATGGAATGCGAAAATGATTGGATTACGTGTTTTTATTGCAATGATAGCTTTGAAAAGGGTAGTCGACGTTGGGTTCGTAACAGGAGTTACACCAGCAATGACACCAACTGGTTCTGCAATTTCGACGACACCAGTTTGTTTATCTTCATTAATAACGCCGACAGTTTTGTCCATTTTGATACTGTTCCAAATATATTCTGTTGCGAAAATATTTTTAATACATTTATCTTCGTAGATTCCGCGACCAGTTTCTTCAATCGCCATTTTAGCAAGAGGCATATGTTGGTCAAGACCAGCTAGTGCCATCGCATGAACGATATGATCTACTTTTTCCTGATTAAAGTCGGCGAATGTTTTTAGTGCGCTTTGTCCATTACTTGCCAGTGTATCAATTACTTTTTGAACCTCTAATTCTTCGTTAACAGCTTTTTCTTTCATTGCCATTTGTGAACCCTCCAATTATTAACGGGACAAAAAAAGTCCTTTGGTGACATTTGACGTCCCTATCATTTCAAAAAAATGGCGGCGGTCGACTCGCCGTTATTTTCTTGGATTTCTTATTTACAAAGTAAGTGTAACACTTCACAAAGTGTTTGTCTAGTGTTATTTGTGAATATATTCACTTAGTTTTAAAGATAGTAAAAAAGACACAACTAGAAAGAGTAAAGTAATATGTTTGGCATAAGTAAATTAAGAAAAACAGGTGATTCCCTTAGCTCTATTCTTAGCGGTTCATCAGAATTTGGTCAACGTTTGTTAAGAAAGATTGTGCATTTTATAGTATACTTAGAATGGCTTAAAATTATATAGAAAATGGGGTTACATAACGATGTACATGATGTTTTTTGGAAGTTCTGTATTGTTACTAGTTGGCATGGCTATTCTATGGTCGACTATTCGTTTTAGAGGTGGGCGATGGCTCCCATTACTAAACATTTTCTTTTTGCTAGCATGGCTTGGAATAACGTTAGTAGCTAGTTTAAGTATAGGATGGGTATTCACACGGCAGATTTTTGGCATGTTGGCGCCGATGGTGATTTTGCCATTTATTTTATCAGTGTTTGTTCAGAAGCAATTGGTGGAACGATATGCCATTTTTGTATCATGGTTTGCGGTTTTTATGCTTGTATTTCAAATACCTGCTTTTCCGAATCGATGGACGCTTTTTGAATGTTTTGGGTTGCCAATTCTTCTTTTCTTTCTATTATACGTTTGGGATAAACAGCTTGGTGGGCGCTTTAAAGTACGCTGGATTGTTTCGGGCAGTGTGCTTGTTATTTGTGCGCCCAGCATGCGCAAATGCTAGGTGGTGAAAGTCCACTACAGGCTTGGCAGTAGGAACTGTTAGCTCAAG
>NZ_CAUYTL010000037.1:0-29976 GCF_963575615.1 Listeria rocourtiae subsp. hofi
TGTTTTGGATTCTCTCAAGGACCGTGTGTCACATTACATTTCTATTTCTTAATTACACACTTTTCTTGACAAACCCTAGAGTGAAAAAGGATGGAGGTGCCGAGAGTTTGGCACCCCCATCCTTTTTTTAGCTTATACCTTCTATGATACAGCGAACAGTCCGTTCAATCTCTGCCTCATCGTTCCACTCTGCTTTTGGCATAATCATAAAGCGCGTTATCATCAAGCCAACAATATTCGTAATTAGCGTTCGCATAATTGTACTACTTGGCATATCATTAATCTCTCCACGCTCTTTATAGAAATTAATAATCCCATCAAACTGCCCTTTCACATGCACCATGAAAACTCTCGAAAACTGATCTCGAATCTCTTCATGATACAACATTTCCTGCATGTAAATCTTGATTACCTGAGTGTTCTCACGTACAAATTCAAACCGATTCTTTATTAAGGTTATTAAAAAAGTTCGAAAATCAGGATATTCCTGTTCAAAAACCTCCGCCACAAAAGTCTGTGCTAAAAATGGTGCTACACTCTCAATCATAATAGGCACAGTAATCGAGCTCAGTAAGTCCTTTTTCGTCTTATAATGCCTGAAAATTGTTCCCTCAGCAACACCTGCACGTTTCGCAATCTCACTCGTCGATGTTGCCGCGAAACCACGCTCTGCAAATAACTCAATCGCAGCTGCAACAATTTTCTTCTGTTTCTCACTCATTTTTTTATCCTGCTCTGCCACCGCCAGCATTTGGGTTAGAATATCTTTGCTTTCCGTCATTGCCGCCATTCCTTTCTATATTTTACGATATTTTTTCAAGGCAAAGATATTTAAAATCATGAATACGAGCGTAAATCCAACTAAAACATAGAAATCCGTTGCAAAACCGCTAAACCCTTCACCTTTTACCATAATCGATGTCAAAGCATCTGCACCGTAATAAAGTGGCATAATATGAGCAATCCATTGCAACCAATCCGCCATTCCTTCTAGCGGGAAAATCCCACAAAACAAAACTTGCGGTACAATCACAATCGGAATAAACTGCACAATTTGGAACTCATTATTTGCAAATGTTGATAATAAAATGCCCAGCGTCAAAGCAACCATCGCTAACATCAACGTAATCAGCAATACGTACCAAATCGACCCCATCTGCACCATATCGAGCACATGAATCGAGTACAATGCTACAATAATCGACTGTGCCAATGCAAAAATTCCAAATCCAAGCAAATAGCCCGTTTCCAGCTCCCATCGCTTAATCGGTGTCGCCATCAGACGCTCCAAAGTCCCTGTCGTCCGCTCACGTAAAAATGAAATACCCGCAATCAAGAAAACAAAGAAGAAAACAAAGAATCCAATGAAAATTGGTCCAATCGTATCGAAAAATGTCGTATCCGCATCTCCGTATATATATGCCGTATCAATCGATAGCTGTTGCTGTTGCGGTATTTGTAAATTTATTGCTGGAATATCCAATTGCTGACCCGTTTGAGCCGCATACTGTTTTGCTACATTTGCTAAAGACTGTTGTATCTTCGCACTCGCCTCTTGCATCGAAACACCTAGTTGCTTCATTGTCTCTTTTTGCTCCGCCATTAGAGCCGCTTGCAGCTTCATCTGAATCTGTTTGCTAACGCCCGGATCGCTATTTTCAAAAGTTAGCTTCACATCTGAACCATCCTGTAATATAAACGCATCTAGCCCATCTGATTTTATTGTATCCTTTGCGCTATCTACGGAATGATATTGCTTCACTGAAATATCCGTATCTTTCAGTTGCGTCACCATCGAAGAAGATACACCCTCCACACCAACTTTTGGTTTCACAGTATCTCCATCAAACAAATAATTAATCAGCGTGATCAAAAGAAGTGGCGCAATAAACATTAAAGCAAGCGTTCTTTTATCCCGTCGAAACTGATTCGCAATTCGCTTCACAATCGCCATTACTCGCATCATGACTGCACACCTCCAAATTGTAAAAAGGCATCTTCCAATCTCCCAGTCGACGTCTTCGCTTCCAATTCTGCCGGCGTGCCAACTGCGATAATTTTACCATCACGAACCATTGCCAACCGATCGCACTTTTCCGCTTCATCCATTACGTGTGTCGTTACGAGAATGCACTTACCTTCCCCTTTCAACATATCCAACTCCTCCCAAATCGACTTTCGTAATTCCGGGTCAATTCCAACAGTTGGTTCATCCAAAATCAACACATCAGGATCCTGCAACATCGAAATTGCGAGTGACAGACGCCGCTTCATGCCTCCTGAAAAATCGCTTACTTGTTTATTCAATTCCCCTTCTAAATTAACAAGTTTCGCCGCATAAGTAATCCGCTCCTTGCGCTTGGCACCCTTTAAGGAATACAGTGCTGCAAAAAACTCCATGTTCTCTTTGGCCGTCAAATCAATATATAACGCATCTGATTGCGCCATATAACCAATATTGGCAATCACACCAAGATTAGGCATCTGCTTATCCAAAACCGTAACCTCACCAGAATCACCTTTTTCCATACCTACAATAACTTTTACAAGCGTCGTTTTACCTGCACCAGAAGGGCCAATCAAGCCGAAAATTTCCCCTTTCTCCACATCCAGTCCAATGTCCGTCAAAATTTTCTTTTTCCCAAATGACACGTCAAGTCCTGCCACCTGAATCGCTACTTCTCCCATTTCTAAAACCTCCTCTAGGTTAAAAAACAATAAAATGAGTGATTACTCACTTTTTATTTTATACTAAAAAAATTAAAAGTAAAGTAAAAAGCTAGATCTATTAAAATATAAGTCAGCAAGATTGAAATATGCTTACCTAACAGGCACCACAAAGAGCCCCGATATATTTGAGCAGATTCGGAGCTCTTTGTATATTCACTAATTCTTTTTTCAAACTTTCATTCACTTTTTGTTCTACTTCCGCAAATAAACATCCGATATCAAGTGATCTGCCCCTTTTTTCAAAATAAGCTGGGCTCGATATTTCGTCCGTTCAATGTTCTCCTTCAAGTTCACACCATTAATTTTATCCCACGTTTCTAAAGCAAAAACACGTGCTTCTTCTTCGCTAATCTTTGTATAGCGGTGGAAATAAGAGCTTGAATCTTGGAAAGCTGTCTCACGCAATAGAAAAAAACGTTCTAAGTACCAGCGTTTAATCTCGCTTTCGTCCGCGTCCATATAAATCGTAAAATCAAAGAAATCACTCGGAAAAACAGCTTGTTCAGGATCTACCTGTAGCACATTAATCCCCTCTACAATAATAATATCAGGTTGACTAATCACTCGTGTCTCCTCCAATATATCATACGTAAAATGAGAATAAAGTGGTACTTCAACGTTTGCTTTATTACTTTTCAAATCACTCAAAAAAGCAACAAATCGACTCCTATCATAACTTTCAGGAAAGCCTTTACGCTCCATCAGCCCCTTTTCTTCCAAAATGGCATTTGGATACAAAAAGCCATCTGTCGTAATCAGCTCCACTTGGCGCGTTTTAGAAAACCAACGATCCAGCATAATTTTGAGAACCCTTGCCGTTGTGCTTTTCCCAACAGCCACACTGCCAGCAATACCAATAACAAACGGTGTATGTGTCGCATGGCGTTTCAAGTATTCCATTTTTTCGCCATGAATAAAAATTTGTTCATGATAATGCATTACGAGCAATTTCACGAGTGGTAAATATATTTCAGCGATATCTTCGAGCGAGATACGATCGTTTAAACCGCGTATATCTTCCAGTTCTTCCGCCGATAATATCTGGTCTTTACTTACTTCCAGCTTACGCCAATCCTCACGCGGAAAATGAAAGTAGGGGGAATAATGATCCATAGTCATTCCATCCTTCTCTAGTTTGTTTTCGTTTTCACAGGTTTAAGCATACCGTATCTGACCCAATTCCGCAACCTAATATTTCCGGTACACATACACATCTTTCGGCTTAGGAATTTCACCATATTTCTTTACTCTAACAGCTGGAATATCCATTTTAAAAGGAGCATAATATTCCTGCTCAATCACACCGCTCACTTTCACCCATGTATCATTGCTAAGCTCGGTCTCCTCGTCAGGCATATGCACCAGCATACCGTACACGCCAGAATCCGCAACACAATGAATAATACCAAAACGGAAGACAAAAAGGTTTGCATCCTTCGTCACAGGATCATTATACACAAAACCTGTAAACTCAATGTGCTTCCCTTCAAATTCACCAGGATAACTATAAATAATTTCCATTGTCATCAAATAATTCTCATCTGTCACCTTGATAGGATCATCATTAATAATCGCTTCCTTTTCTTTAGCAATCATCTTGTCATAATCAGACTTACCAAAATACCCGCTCGTATCTGGTTTCAAAAACTGATTCATCGCATATGGATCATCACCCGCCGCATTATTTTTCGGAAAATGAAACCCTTTTGCATCTACAATCGTCGAATTAAGCGTCGCAATTGGAAACATAAATCCAGCAATAAGTGGATAAATGAGAAGACCGTAAACCAAAATCTTTTTCCAAAACGTGCTCTCACCATCATGCGTATGCCCCATATGCGCGTGATTATGCTCCAAATCCTCATCGCGAAAAATCATAATAAGTTGAACCAAACCTAAGAAAAAGGCAGCAATCATTGCAGCTAGTGATAAATAGGAATACTTCATATTAATGTACTTGCTAATATCGCCCGTCACATGCAATTGCATCAAATAGAAGGCGAACCCAAATAAAATAAAAACACGAAACATCAAAACGCCCTCCTTCTAAATGAATAATGCATAAATAAACACCGTAACCGTAACACCAATCACGATAAATGCCACAAACTTCGCTTTAAAAGTCGCTAGCATCATCATTAAATTTTTAATATCGAGCATCGGTCCAAAAACGAGAAACGCCACAATCGACTGCGTTGAAAAAACACTTCGGAATGAGGCACCAATAAAGGCATCCGCTTCTGAACAAAGTGAAAGTACAAATGCCAGAACCATCATCAATAAAATAGATAATACAGGCCCGTGTCCAATCGAAACGAGCGTAGATGTCTTGATGTATGTCTGCATAACCGCAGCTAGCAAAGCACCGAACACAAGAAATTTCCCAACCGAGAAGAATTCATCGACCGCATGTTGTAGCGTATGCCAAATCTTGTCCTTCATTGGTAGTTTATCGGCATCATGAGTATGGTGGTCATGCCCTGTTTCAATGCTTGATATTGTTTGCGCTGATCCTGAGGCAAAAGCCGCATCCATTCCCACAATAGCAGTCATTTCAGACCTCTCTACCTTCTCCTTACGCTCAGCTGCCGTTTCATACAGCATAAACTTTTCTTTCAAACCCTCACCTTTATAAAAATATGCAATCGCACTCCCCACAACCAGCGCGACCACTAAGCTCCCTAAAACACGTAGCAATGGTACTTCCCATGTACTTCCAAATGCCACATATGTCGAAAATAACACTACTGGATTAATAATTGGCGCCGTCAACATAAACGCAATTCCAGCGTGAAGTGGCACCCCTTTTGCAATCAAATTTCGGACAATTGGCACAATCCCGCATTCACATGACGGAAAAAGGATACCAATCAACGAACCAACAATCACTGCTAAAAATCGATTTTTCGGCATAACCTTAGCAATAAACGCATCAGAAATAAACATTTGAATAAAACCTGCGATAAAAACACCAATCAACACAAATGGCAGAGCTTCAATCATAATCGAAATAAAAATTGTATTCATCTGTAAAAAAGAATCTGGTAAATTTTGAAACATATGTTCACTTCCTTGCCTTTTCAGTTTCGCTAAGCTAACCTCTTGATTTTATGCTTCTTGGAGGAAGAAATCAAGCTGTATCAGAAAAATTTATTTCAAGACAATAAAATAGCGAACTAAACCAATTTAATGGCTCGGCTCGCTATCCGATCTATTTTATTTAAGGTTGAATTATTTGTACATCTAAATCATATAATTCCACGTAAGCACTGAATCCTAGCTTTGTAATTCCTCTTTCAAACTGATATTTCAACCTCTCAGTTCCACCCGGCACATCGTTCACTTGGAATATTGGCGCTTCCATAAATTGAAAATCTACTCCAAAATTACTACCATCAAGCGTAACAGCATCGAGGCTAGAATATCCCCCTGATGAATTGCCAATCAAATTTTTCATTTGCAAGCTATTTGTGCCTACCCGCTTTAAGTCAAGTAATGCTACATCCTTTGAATCCACTGCACTTAATACTCTACCTAAATTTTGATTGTGAGCATTGATACGTTGTAGTGGACCTTTCAATAAAAATTTATTAGCCCAGTTAAATAATACTTGGCTATTCATTATTTGATTCCCGCCCAGATCCACAGTCTCTAATTTTTCTAGTCGAGTTACCGGAGCAATGCTCTCACTCGTGATTTTATTGTTATCCAGTTTTAATATCTTTAAGTTGCTTGCGTATTCCATTCCTGTTAGCTCTTCAATACCTTTGCCAACTGCTGTAAATTCAGTCAAAGTTTCCATCTTCGCTTTTGTAATTTGATTATCATCTGTTACACCGAGTTCTTCCTTCAGTGCTGCGCGCAAATGATCATCGGGAATTTCTACTTTCTCCTCTGGAATTTCCGTTGTTGGATCTGCGACAATATTCCAATTTAATGAAGCTTTTTGTTGACCGACTGTAGCATCTTTTGGAATCGTTAAAGACACTCCATCAATACCACCTAGTAACGCAGAGTGACTTCCCAGACCCGCATTTTTCTCAGCAATCAATACATCAATTTCATCTCCGTCTGCCGCTAGCTCGCCTCCAACCGATTCAATCCCTGGATCTGCACCATTGTATTCAGGATCAAAAGCAAGTGCCCCGCCACGAACCAATTCTCCACTCTGCGATACTTTTAAAGTCCAGCCGTCGCCAGTTCCGCGTAAGTCGGCAATATTAATAAATGCCGGTAAATCTTGACCCGTTTTGGTTGTCACTTTTTTGGCATGGATCTTTTCTTTCCGACCAGTTAACGTAAAATCGCCAAAATTTAAATCAGATACGTGGTTGATACGCAACGATCCCGGATTTGGATTAATTGGATCAACCGGGATACTCGGTTCTTCTGGGTCAATCGGATTTGGAACTTCTGGATCTATAACCCCAGTACCTGGTAAAATCTGAATCGCCGCTTCGCTTGTTGCCTTATCTGCCCCGTCATACGTTGTAGCTAAAACCGTATTCCCTGCTGTTGATGTAACTAGTAATCCGGTCATAGCCATGAGACTTAACTTCTTCATAAATGGTTGACACTCCTTTAAAATTTACTTTAAAGGTTAATATTAGCTTGAAAATATCGCGTTTACCACCACTTCTTTTGCTCCTTTTTAGAAAATCATGATAGAAAAAAGGCGACGACCCAACTCCAAAAATGGATGCAAGGTCATCGCTTATGAGACATACTATTGAACTAGGTTTGAATACGGTTGCGCGTGGAACATCCACACTAATCCGTACTTATCTTTAATGATACCCATTTTTCCACCCCAGAATTGCTCTTTTAGTTCGTCGATAATTTCTACGCCACTCTCTGTAACATTCTTGTATAGGGCCTCCAGCGCTGCAACGTCTTCTGCGTCTTCTGAATTGAAATCAAGCATCATGGTAACACTGGAAGAAAACGGCTCGCCTTTGCTATCACGGTCGCTACAGAAAATCGTATTCCCCAATATAACAAAGCCGCCATGAATCGTTGTATCTTCCAAATTATCTGTTGTGATACCCCATTCTTTTGCCATGTTCTCATCCATACTCATTCGCTTCAATAAAGTTGCTCCGAAGACTTCTTTATAGTATTCCATCGATTCTTTCGCATTATCAAAACTCAAATAAGAATATAATTTAGCCATCTTTGTTTTCCACCTTTCAATTAAAGTTACACTTGGATTATAATTGATACATCATACAATTACAATTCATACGTTAGATATTTATAAAAGTTGGGCGATTTTTATCAAACACACTACTTCCGATACATTTTGAACTCCAAAAACAATTCATTGTAGTGCGCCAACATCTTCTTGCCTAGATTATCATAAACTTCTAAGTTCTTTAACTGGTCTAGATTTGGATAGAAGCGTTCATCACTCGAAATTTCTTTTGGTAAAAGTTTCACAGCAGCCTCATTCGGCGTTGCATATCCGACATATTCCGCATTTTGTGCTGCATTTTCCGGTTTTAGCATGAAATTGATAAATTTATGCGCACCATCCACATTTTTTGCCGTTTTCGGAATGACCATGTTATCGAACCACAAATTCGATCCTTCTTTCGGAATAACATACTCCAAATCCTCATTTTGATCCAACATCTCAGCCGCCTCGCCAGAGAAGGTTACCGCAACTCCTGCCTCATTTCCAGCCATCAAAATCTTAATTTCATCCCCAACAATCGCTTTTACATTTGGTGTCATTTCTTTTAACTTTGCAAGTGCCTTTTGTAACTGCGCCTCATCCGTGCTGTTTAGCGAGTACCCGAGGCTATTCAATCCAAGTCCCATCACCTCGCGTGCACCATCGATAAGTAAAATCTGATTTCTAAGCTCTGGCCGCCACAAATCATTCCAACTCGTAAACGGGATATCTTTCACGATTTTTTTATTATAAATAATACCAAGCGTTCCCCAGAAATATGGCATCGAATACTTATTTTCCGGATCAAATGACAAATCCATAAAACGCGGATTCAAATATTTCATATTCGGCAATTTTGCTTTATCAAGCGGAATCAACAAATTCTCCTCCCGCATCTTGCTAATTGCATAATCACTAGGAACAGCAATATCGAATGTTGTTCCGCCTTGCTCAATCTTCGTCATCATCGCTTCATTTGAGTCAAATGTCTGGTAAATCACTTTTATTCCAGATTCTTTTTCAAATTTCTTTAATAAATCTGGATCGACATAATCGCCCCAGTTGTATATCGTTAATGTGTTTCCACCTGAGTAACCTTCCGACTTGTTCAGTGAGAATGTTAGCACCATCATCAAAATCGCCACAACTACGACCAGCCCAAAAACACGAACTAATTGCTTCATTTTTTCGGCACCTCCATCGCCTTGGCATTACGTTGATTAATAAAGTAGTAACCAATTACAAGCACAATCGTAAACAGGAATAATAATGTCGACAACGCGTTAATCGAAAGTGAAATCCCTTGACGCGCCCGTGAATAAATCTCCACAGAAAGCGTTGAAAAACCATTCCCTGTAACGAAAAATGTCACTGCAAAATCGTCTAGCGAATACGTCAACGCCATGAAAAATCCTGCAAAAACACCAGGTGCAATATATGGTAATATGACCTTACTAAGCACATTCCACTGGCTTGCCCCCAAATCACGTGCTGCATCAATTAGCGTTGGGCTCATCTCTTGCAGTTTTGGTAAAACCATCAGGACTACAATTGGAATACTGAACGCAATATGCGATACGAGTACTGAAATAAAGCCCAGTTTCACGCCTAAAATTGTGAAAAAAATCAAGAACGAGGCACCAATTACAACGTCTGGACTTACAATCAACACATTGTTTAAGCTGAGCAACGAATTTTTTGCAAACGGTCGTGGCATGTAGCGTATCGCAAGTGCCCCGAGAACGCCTAGAATCGTTGCCACAACAGAAGAAAGCAGCGCAATCACAAATGTATTCAACACAATAATTAGTAGCCGCGTATCTTGAAATACCTCTTTATAGTAATCCCATGTAAACCCACTAAAATTGTTCATCGTGCCACCCACATTAAACGAGTAAAACATCAAATAAAAGATCGGTGCGTACAAAACAAAGAATACGACAGCTAAATAAATTTTTCCCCACTTGTTTTTCTTCATTTCACCGCTCCTTTCTTCCGCTTTGTGCCACTTACAAACATAATAATGAACATCGCAATAATAAGGAATACGCCAATTGTCGAGCCCATTCCCCAATCTTGTGTCACCAAGAAATGCTCCTCAATTGCCGTCCCAAGCGTAATCACTCGGTTCCCTGCAATCAAACGAGTAATCATAAATAGCGATAATGCTGGAATGAAAACCGCTTGACACCCAGCTTTCACCCCACCCAGCGTAATTGGAAAAACAACTCGCCAAAAAGTAGTCCAACGCGTAGCTCCTAAATCTTGGGCCGCATGTGTTAACGATGGGTTCATCTCTTCCAGCGCATTATAAATCGGCAAAATCATAAATGGAATAAAAATATATGTCGACACAAATAGGAAACTAAAATCCGTAAATAAAATCTGCTTCGTACCAATCCCGATAAACTCTAAAAACTTATTCGCCGTCCCATACGTCCCAAAAATCCCCATAAATGCGTAGGCTTTAAGCAGTAAATTAATCCAGGTTGGTAATATAATTAATAGCAACCAAAGCTGCTTATGTTTCAATTTAGTCAAAACTAGCGCTGTCGGATACGAAATCAGCAACGTAAACAGCATAATCAAAAACGCATACCAAAACGAGCTCACCGTCATTTTCAAATAAACTGGCGTAAAGAAATTCACATAATTCGAAAACGTAAAATTCCCATCAATATCAAAAAACGAGTAATACGCAATCAACACGATTGGCGCAATAACAAAAAGCAAAATCCAAAAGGCATAGGGTATCAGATAAAAAGTACGCGCTCGTCTCGTCATCGCATTACGCCTCTTCGTAACTTTCTAGACGGGCATCGAATTCTTCTTCTGTTTCACCAAGGCGCATAATATGAATCGCTTCTGGTTCAAATGCCAGCCCTAATTTTTCACCGATTCTTGCTTTTTTTGTCGAATGAACAAGCCACTCATTCCCGTCTTCATCGATACAGCCAATTTCATAATGAACGCCACGGAATAGTACCCAATCAACGGTTACACGCAGATTTCCTTTTTCCTCTGTCGTAATCTCCAAATCCTCAGGACGAATAATCACTTCCACAACCTCATTAGGATTGAAACCTTGATCGACACACTCGAATCGACGTTCTACAAATTCCACTTCAAAGTCTTGCACCATTTTACCAGCAACAATATTCGATTCCCCGATAAAATCCGCCACAAACCGATTAATTGGCTCATCATAAATATCCATCGGTGTCCCGCTTTGCTGAATCTCTCCCTTGTTCAAGACAAAAATCTCATCACTCATCGCCAACGCCTCTTCTTGATCATGTGTCACGAAAATAAATGTAATTCCAAGCCGGCGTTGCAAATCACGCAATTCATACTGCATCTCTGTCCGCAACTTCAAATCAAGTGCTGATAAGGGCTCATCTAGCAAAATAACTTCCGGTTCATTCACAATTGCACGCGCAATCGCGACACGTTGACGTTGACCACCAGACATTTCTGTAATCTCACGTTGCTCATAACCCGCCAAGTTTACAAATCGCAATGCTTCCGTTACTTTTTGTTTGATTGCGTCTTTCTTCAACTTCTTAATACGCAAACCAAAAGCCACGTTTTCAAATACATTCAAATGTGGGAATAACGCATAATCTTGAAAAACCGTATTTACAGGCCGCTTATTCGCCGGAATATCGTTAATCACTTTATCATTTAGAAAAATTTTGCCTTCACTCGCCTCCAAAAAACCGGCAATAAGTCGCAAAATCGTCGTTTTTCCACATCCAGAAGGACCGAGTAACGTATAGAACTTTCCTCGTTCAATCTCAAAACTTACATTATCAAGTACTGGTGGATCATTATCAAACTGCTTTGTCACATTTTCAAAGCGAATAATTGTTTCTGCCATATAAATTCCTCCTTACAAATATGAATCCGTAGCCACTAAAATAAGCGTCGCAGGTTCATCTTCCTCGTTACATATTTGATGCTCATCCGAAGCGTGGAAATAGATTGCCTCGCCTTTTTTTGCGATATATTTTTTCTTACCTAATTTAATCGTTACTTGGCCTTCCAACACGTAAGCAAATGTCTCTGATAGCGAAGGCTCAAATTGTTTAAACGCACCATGCCCTGATAGCGTTAAATACACCGGCTCGATTTCCTTCTCATTAGATTCAGGCACCAGCCACTTTACTTGATACCCTTTTTCCTCATCTTCAAAAAAAGTATGCTCGCTCGCATCGTACACAACCTTCTGCTCCTGCTCTTCTTCATCAAAAAATTCTTTCGGCGTACAACCGAGCACCTCTAAAATATCAAATAATGTTTCGATAGAAGGCGAGCTTAAATCACGCTCCAACTGTGAAATATAGCCCTTCGTCAGATCCGTTCGTTCCCCAAGCTCTTCCTGCGTCAAATTCTTACTAAGTCGTAAATTCTTAATCCGCTTGCCAATATCCATAGTCGCAACCTTCCTATTAGTTTAGTAGAAGTAAACCTAAAGTCATTATTGTTTAGTAATAGTAAACTCAATGTTTACCACAGCACTGCTAATTATACAACATCAGACGCTTAAACTGCAATACTTTTTTACAAAAAAAGAAGCCTGCTGAAAGTTCCTCAACTCCCATCAGGCTCTAGCTTTATGCTAACTCTTCACTACCAAAATAATACGTCTCATATAGGTTTAAATTCTGTCGCAACTCACGCGCTAAATCCCGAGAAATTCTTCCTTGCTCAAAGAGATTTTGAATTACATCACGCTCAATTTGAACGGCTTGAAGTTGCACGTCTTTTTTCGCTTGTTCGAACGATTCTCGTGATTTGATACTGCCACGATCTTGTTTCAGCTGCTCCAAAATCCGTTTGTTCTCATTGATAAGTGGCCAAATCACTGCCTGATTCGTTTCATCAAGCATATCCATCAGCTTGGCGTTTACAACGCTCGCATTCTTTTCACGCAAATCCCGAATTTCATTGAACATCGCTTCATACTGTTCCTTATTTTGCTTGATTTCATCTATTCGTGCCTTCGCTTTTTGCCATTGTTTCGGATGCAACACTTGACGAGTAAGTCGCTTAAACATCATTCCCATCATACCAGAACGTGATTTTCCTCTACCAGACAAAGCCTTTTCCATCGAATCCAAATAGTTATTATAACGACTGGCAGCTTGTTTGCCGGCTTCACCTTGACTTACTAGCAAATCGGTATTTTCTTTTTCCCATTGTACTATTTGTAAACGCAATACATGCTGTTCTTTATCGATTTCACGCTGTCTGCTCATATCCATATCTTCTTTTTGAATGGCACGCATGCGACCACGATAATCGTCCATAACGACCTGTGTCGCTGCCTTATTTTCCGATGTTATTTCTTTATTCAATTGCTCCACCACATGTCGACAAACGCTCAATTTCATCGATTTTTCAGCACGCGGACTATCCGATTTACTCTCATCTTTCCGAGCCAAGATTGGTAAAATCGCGGTTGCAATAATAAGTGAGCACAAAATAACGCCTGAAGCAATGCATATAATCAAGGATCGCTGCGGAAAGGGGCTGCCATCAGCTAGGACAAATGGAATCGAGAGCGCCGAAGCAAGTGTTACCGCACCACGAACGCCAGACAACGAAGTAAGCACGGTTGCGCGCATGTTTGGTTTACTCGAATCTTTTCCCTTCATCAAATGTGGAATCAGCCAACCTAAATGAATCCACAAGAACCGGATACCAATCAAACTGAACGTAATCAGAAGAACATAGCCCGCTACTTGCCAGTTACTCACTCCTGAATTTTGCCACACAACTTGAATAATATCTGGCAATTGCGTTCCTAAAATAATAAATACTAAACCGTTCAACACGAAAATAATAACGGACCACGTGCCTTGTGATACCACGTTTAATTTTACCGTCATCGGATCCATTTTACGCTTCTCAAAAGCATGCATAATTCCAGCTGCTACAACGGCCAATATACCAGATACATGCAGTTCCTCAGCGATTAAATAAATGACAAACGGCGTCAAAATTTGAATTAACATATGTAGCGTAACATCTTCCATGCCAAGCTTGCGAATCCATTTTAAAAATCTAAATTTAATAAAAGTCAAAACTAGTCCGCAAATAATTCCACCAACAGCAATGATGACAAAGCTTACAGACGCATTCCAAATCGAAAATACGCCCGTCACCATCGCTGCAATTGCAAATTGGAAAGCAACCAGTCCAGATGCATCATTCATCAGCGCTTCCCCTTCAAGCAGGTGCGTGATTTTTTTAGGTAAGTCAATTCGTCCCGAAAGAGAACCCACAGCCACCGCATCTGTTGGTGCAAGTGCTGCCGCCAAAGCAAAAGCTGCCGCTAGTGGAATCGTAGGTATCATCCAATTAACGAAGTAGCCAATTACAATCACTGTTACAAAAACGAGCCCCAATGCTAACATCAAAATCGGCGCACGCAAATTCCACAACGCCTGCCGATCCGTTCGTTTGCCATCATTAAAAAGCAATGGCGCGATGAAAAGAACTAAAAACAGTTCTGGATTTAATTTCAGCTCAAAGGCAAGCGGCAAAACAGCGACTATAACACCTAATCCGATCTGTATCAACGGAATCGACACAAATGGAATAAATCGGTTCACCACATTCGAAATTAAAATCGCCGCTAGCATAATTAATACGTAATAAAATATTTCCACCCTTTTTTCAACCCCTTATTCGCCCTCAACCTCATTTTTATATTGATCAATCTCATCGTTTAAATATTTCATTTTCTCATCCAAATGCTGAATAATTGCCGCTGCTTCGTATAATTCCTGCGTCAAATGGGCTGGTGCTGTCGATTTATACTTATAATAAATCTTATGCTCCAAACTCGCCCAAAAATCCATAGCAACCGTTCTAATCTGGATTTCCACGCACATTTTACGCGACGTATTCGTTAAGAAAATTGGCACTTCACAAATTAAATGCAGACTCCGATATCCATTTGGCTTCGGATTTTCCACATAATCTTTTACCTTCAAAATGGTCATATCATCCTGATTCGCTAACATCTCATAAATCTTATAAATATCCGAAACAAAAGAACAAGTAACTCGAATACCAGCAATGTCCTGCACGTGCTCATACGCGTTTTCTGGTGTAATATCCAGCCCTTTTTTCTCTAATTTCGCGGTTAAACTCTCGAAACTTTTCACCCGCGATTTCAAATGTTCCATTGGATTATAATCATGAAGAAACTGAAACTCATCATTCAGTATCTTTAATTTCGTATTGACCTCTTCTAAGGCAAAACGATGCATTAACATCACATTACGCCATTCTTTCAATTCATTTACGGAAGGTTGTTGCACAAAAATAACTCCTCTCTCCACTTCACTATTATACCCTCCTATATTACTACATTTCACAAGTTTGCGCACAGTAAATCGTCAAATAAAAGAGATTTCTTACTATTTTATCATCGCTTTATAATTTACAAGTATAAGCTACTTTTATGAACTACATATGAATTTCACAAAATCCGTTCCTATTCGTGGCATTCTTTGGTATGATGAACGTATCAAAAGGAATCGGGGGCTTGTTTGGGATGTTAAATAAAAAAGCAGAATTACAATTCAATATTATTCTAAAAGCGTTGAATATGACCAGTGTTGGCGTTATCATTACAGATGCTGACCTGCCGGGGAATCCAATTATTTATGTCAATAGTGGCTTCGAACGAATCACTGGCTACACATCTGAAGAAGTTTGTGGGGAAAGCTGCCGCATGCTTCAAGGTCCAAAAACGGACAAAACGGCGACCGCTAAAATAAGCCAAGCCATCAAAAATCGCACTACTGTCAGCGTATTCCTGCAAAACTATCGCAAAAACGGTGATATCTTTTTCAATGAACTCACAATTGATCCAATTTATGATGAAGCTTCTGGTAAAAACTACTTTATCGGGATTCAACGAGATGTCACGCGCGAAGAAAAATACAAAATGTTACTAGAAGATTCGATAGAAGAAATCGTCAAAATGTCGACACCTATCGTTCCTGTACAAGAAGGTGTCGCAGTCTTACCCCTAGTTGGTGCATTATCAACAGATCGCTTTGAAGAAATGACGCAAAATGTAGCTTCTTATTTAGATGTTAGTCATATCGATTACTTAATTATGGACATTTCTGGGCTTGCTGATTTCAATGAAGATGTTGCTGCCAATCTAATCAAATTTTTAGCCTTGACGAAACTAACTGGGGTAAGCCTCATGTTGACTGGTGTTTCGCCACGATTCGCCATGTTAATGGTCAACTATGACAATCGCCTGCCGAGTATCCCTACTTTTAGTACCGTTCGTGAAGCGCTAAAAAACGTATAATCCTCAAAAAAACCTTGCAATTCCTTATTAAATTCGTTAGTATAGTACATGAAAACTTAATAAAATCCTCATCAATAGGTGAGGTAGAGGTTGCGAAATTCACAAGTAACGCGGAAAAAGCGAGGTGCATAAAACACCGATGACCCCGCGCGAAAAGGATGCTCGCCGAAGTGAAGACAGGTTTATGACTGTTCTTTAGCTGGGACTGTTATCGAAAGAAACAGGACTGCCGTTTTTGCCATTAGCTTGACGAAACGGGTGTGCTATCTAACGCTTTTTGATGTTGGTATCTATAGACTGATCTCGAAAGAAGCACGCGGGATTAGTTTTTTTGTTCCCAAAACCTCATTTTAAACAGAGTAGAAAGGGAGTTTTATTTTTGAAAAAAGAACAGCAACAAGGTCACATTCGTAGAGATTTAAAAACGCGTCATTTATCGATGATTGCGATTGGAGGCTCCATTGGAACAGGATTATTCCTAGCGAGCGGAAATGCGATAGCCGTCGCAGGACCTGGCGGCGCACTCGTCGCCTATGCCGCAATTGGCCTCATGGTTTATTTTTTAATGACAAGTCTTGGTGAAATGGCAACATATATGCCGGTTTCAGGTTCCTTTAGTACGTATGCTTCTCGTTTCGTTGATCCAGCCTTTGGATTTGCGCTTGGCTGGAACTACTGGTTTAACTGGGCTATCACGTTAGCCGTTGATATTTCAACCGCCGCACTCATTATTCAATTCTGGTATCCAGATGCTCCAGCTTGGCTGTGGAGTGCCGTATTCTTATTGCTCATATTTGGTCTAAACGCCCTATCTGTCAAAGCTTATGGCGAATCAGAGTATTGGTTTTCTATCATCAAAGTTGTCACCGTTATCGTCTTCTTAATTATCGGTGTTCTAACAATTCTAGGTATACTCGGCGGTCATTTCATCGGTTTTGAAAACTTCACAAAAGGGGATGCTCCATTTAACGGAGGATTCTTCGCCATTCTCGGGACATTCCTGCTCGCTGGATTCTCCTTCCAAGGAACGGAACTCGTTGGTATTGCAGCCGGAGAAAGTGCAACACCTGAAAAAAGCGTACCTAAAGCCATTAAACAAGTTTTCTGGCGCATCTTGCTTTTCTACATTTTTGCTATTTTCATTATCGGTATGATTATTCCCTATACTAGCCCAAACTTGCTCGGCGGTGAGGCGACAGACGTTGCTATTAGCCCGTTCACGCTCGTTTTTGAAAAAGCTGGTTTGGCGATTGCGGCTTCTGTTATGAATGCGGTTATCCTAACTTCCGTGTTATCCGCTGGTAATTCTGGGCTTTACGCCTCAACTCGGATGTTATGGTCGATGGCAAAAGACGGTAAAGCACCGAAATTCCTATCCAAGGTAAATCGTCGTGGTATTCCGATGGCTGCGCTAATTATGACAACTATCGTTGGTGCAATGACATTTATCACAACTTTGAGTGACAATGGTACAGTTATTTATACGTGGCTCCTAAGCGCATCTGGACTAACTGGCTTCATTGCATGGGTCGGTATCGCGATTAGTCATTATCGTTTCCGACGTGCCTACGTGAAGCAAGGTTTAAACCTAGATGACTTAAAATACAAGGCAAAATTTTTCCCGTTCGGCCCGATTTTGGCGCTAGTACTATGTCTTTTGGTTATCGTTGGACAAGATTACAACGCCTTTTTACATCCAGATATTACAAATCCACAATGGTGGCAAAAAATCGGAATTTCCTACATCGGGCTTCCTATTTTCCTAGCATTTTGGCTCATTTATAAATATACACAAAAATCAAAAGTTATCCCGCTTGATGAATGCTCTTTCGATGAGCACTCTTATGCAGAAGGAAAACGAGATTAAGAAGACATACTAAAGAAGGGGACATCCGTTGATTTTAAATCAATGGATGTCCCCTTCTTTGTATATAGTAGCGCATACTCAAACTATCATATATGCTTATCTTTTGATTTAGCGAAAAAGACCATTTATAATTTTTAGCTGTACTCGTATTATCCGAAGTTGATGGTTCTATACTTATTAAAATATTACAGAAAATTTATTCAATTCGATATAAGTAGCTTGTAACGGTTTTACAAAACGCAATTATTCCATCACTAATTTCCGTAGTGTCAATATAAGAAAAAGAAATTCTTACATGTCGAGATTTTGTTTTATTTACAAAACAAAAAGAACCTGGTAGAAAAGAGATACCTTTTTCCAACGAATCTTCAAGTAACGCTATTGCATCCGCTCCTTTAGGTAATACTAGCCAAAAGTTGAGTCCACCCATTGGTTCTGTAAATTGTACACTATTAGGTAAATGTTTTTGCAGCAGAAAAAGAATTTGATTACGTCTTACTTCGAGTGCTGTTCTTAATTTAATTAAATGATCACTCATTCTGTTAGTATTTAAGAAAGAACATACTGCTTTTTGTGTCAAAATTGGACTTCCCAAATCTGTTAATGTTTTTGAAGCTAATAAGTGTGGATAGATAGTGTCATTTGCAATAATCACGCCAATTCTACAACCAGGAGATAAATACTTACTGAAACCTTTCAAATAAATAACAGAACCTTCTTGATCTAATGATTTAATTGTTGGTGGAGGAATCATATCATCAAAGTAAATATCATTCCATGAATCGTCTTCTATAATGAGAAAATGGTGCTCTCTAGCTAAACTTAACAACTGCTTTCGTCTTGCTAAGCTCAACGTTACTCCAGTTGGATTATGAAATGTCGGTATAGTATAAACAAGTTTAGGTTTATATTTTGAACAGAGAGTTGCCAATTTATTTATTTGTAGTCCATGATTATCCATTGGTACTGTTATAATTTTAGCTCCTCTATTCGAAAATACTTCTAAAGCATGAAAATAGGTGGATTCCTCTGTTATCACAATATCATCAGGTCCAATAAACGCTTTTGAAACTATATCAATCCCCTGTTGAACACCATTCGTAATAATCATGTTTGATATAGGAACGTCAAATTTTCCATTTATAGCGATATAATTCCTGATACTTTCTCTGATATCAACTTCTCCTTGAGCTAAGCTATAATTTGATATTATCTTTGGTGTCGTCAGTAATATTTGATTAACCTTCTTAACAAGATAGCCCGAAGGAAGTAACTTTGGATTAATAATAGCTTCAGAAAAATTAAAACGAACATCCTTACTATTGGTGCGTGTGTAATGCGTAATATCAACATAACTTTTCAAAGATAGTTGCCAACTAGACGGATTAAACGAACTCTCTCTGTTATAATTTCTATCAATGTCTGGTTTAATTTTAACAAAAGCTCCTTTACCATGAATTAAATTAATTAGTCCGCTATTTTCAAGTTTTTTGTATGCTTTACTTACAGTAACATGACTTATATTATATTTTTGTGAAAAAACTCTAATAGAAGGTAGTTGTGTGCCCTCTTTTAAAATCCCTTGTTGAATATTATTATTAATTTGGTTGAAAATTTGATTAATAAGCGTGATGTCGATATGACGATTAATTTGAATATCCACTCTCATTCCCCTTACTGTTATAGTATTAAAAGACACTGTTATACTCATTATCATATAAAATGAAGATAGTGTAAACAAATTAAATTTTTAAAGGAGAGTGTTTTAACATGGGTATGCTAAAAAAAGATAAGGACATTATAAATGAGATTCTTTATAGTACAACGGAATATGCGAATGAATTCTTTTCAACTCTAAATGAGAGGCCTGCTTCCATTAAGCCTTACCCACTTCCTACTGAAAATCTACCTGAAATAGGAATTGGCACAAAGGAAGCTTTAAAGTTATTTTCTAGAAATTACGCAAATGGCCTTAGCGGAAGCAATGGCTCAAGATATTTAGGTTTTGTTACTGGTGGTGCAACACCAGCAGCTATTGCCGGAGACTGGCTAGTTAGCATTTTTGACCAAAATGTATCGACTAACGAATCTTCCATTGCAAGTTCAATCGAAGAAAAGACAATTGATATGTTAAAAGATTTATTTAACCTTGATAAAGAGTATAGTGGTGCATTTGTGAGCGGAGCTACTATGTCAAACTTTGTTGGGCTTGCTCAAGCAAGGCAATGGTCTGCTCAATTTTCAGGAATTAATGTTACATTAGATGGTCTGTTTGGTGCGCCACCAATCAAGATTATTAGCGGGACTCCTCACTCAAGCATCTATAAGGCTTGCTCAATGTTGGGAGTAGGAAAAAATTCGATCATAACAATTCCTTGTAAAAAAGAAAGAGAATCGATTGATATTGAATATTTAGAAGAAGTGCTCATTAAGCAGAATGACTCCCCTTGTATAGTCGTTGCTAATGCTGGAACTGTAAATACTGGGGACTTTGATGATTTAAAAGCAATTGCACAATTAAAAAGCAAATATAACTTTTGGCTACATGTTGATGCTGCGTTTGGTGGATTTGCTTCTTGTTCTCCAAAATATAGCTCATTAATGACTGGAATAAATAGTGCTGACTCCATAACAATTGATGCGCACAAATGGCTAAATGTTCCTTATGATTCAGCTTTACAATTTACTAAGCATAGAACTATTCAATTAGAAGTCTTTGAGAATAATGCTGCATATCTATCGAATTCTAATGACGTCCTAGATTATTGCAACCTTACACCAGAAAACTCTAGAAGATTTCGTGCTTTGCCTACGTGGTTCACTTTAAAAGCGTATGGAAAAAAGGAATATCAACAGATAGTTGAACGGAATATTGATCTTGCGAAACAATTAGGTGCTAAAATTGAGAAAAGTAATCACTTAAAGCTATTGTCTCAAGTACATTTAAATATTGTGTGTTTTACTTTGGAATCAGATAAAATAACCTCTGATGAAGTATTAAACTTTATGGAAAGAGTGAACAGTAACGGACAAGTCTTTATGACTCAAACTAACTATAATGGTATTACTGCCATACGAGCAGCTTTCAGTAATTGGAATACCAATGAAGAGGATCTAGAAATTATTTGGAAATCACTAGTAGAGGAATTAAAGTGAGAAGCAGATACCTAACTACAAATGTACAGAAAAACACCATTTTATGGACACTTTACTAACCCTATAAACATGCTATTTAATAGCATTGATTTTGAAACATAAAAAAGCACGGTTATCCATTGCGACAGAATCGATGACCGTTGCTTTCGGATATTCCTTAGCGTTTGGATATTGGCTTTTGCTCTCCCTACCCCCTGTTGCTTTATTTGTTATTGCTAACGCCCACACTGTGTAGTCCCTTTGGATGTGTGATGTTAAAGCTTGAAGAGCCTGAGACAAAGAGGCTCTGATCCATAAACATACGTATTAAAAATTTAAATTCAGATTTTTGAATTAATTATATATTTTTTACATAAAATCATTTACAAATTGCTAGGTCTGTTGACCACGCGCTCAGCTACAAAGAAAAATGGAGCTTTGCAAATTTAACCTCCATTTTATTAGAAAGGCAAGGTGCACCTGTTATCGTGGATTATGTGCTTAGCCAATGTTGAAAAGTAGATTCCATTTGAAGGAAAATACTTACGTGAAGGCTTATCCTTGGTTACAATAGGAAAAGAGCTAACTTTCTTGCACTCTGGAATTGAATGACGGAACGTTTGCAAATAAGTATCATATCAATATTTTGGACTTAGAAAACGATGATGACACGCAAAGTATAGCTCCCGCTGTTTATAAGCATCAAGAAACCATGCTCCTTCGCGCGTTATTTGTCTTTGTAAAAAATAATTTGATTTAAACTATTCCAAGTAAGAATCTCACCAACAAAACGCTGATTTCCCCAACTAAGGATTATAAATTGCCCTACCGCTTGTTTTTAACTACGCTAAGCTTCGGTGGGGTATACTAACAGCGAGTAGCACTATGCTAATGCTGGTATGAGTCTCTGACTATGTAATATGAAGTCAATCTATATGAATAGCAACCAAAAGTATAATTATTCACTTTCTTGTCACGACTTCAATGGAAAAATGTTTCGAATATACAACTTGGATAACAAACTGCTTGATATAATGTTAGTATCAGCTCATTCAAATGGAAAGGAGGAGAAATATTGCGTAACGAGAAACGTTTTAAAGAAACTTGGCGTAAGGTATCCATTGCCTTTTTGATAGGTGGCACAATCGCTTCATCTCTCACTACCACATGGGACGCACAAATAGTATCAGCCACAACCGATACCCAACAACAAACATTGCAAGAATCCCCAGCAGTTATCGCTTTAGAAAATGGTGACTTTGAACAGCCTCAATTCAGTACAACTTCTAAGATATTCAATCAGTCAAGTGTTCCTGGATGGATGACAACAGCAAGTGATGGAAAAATTGAACTGCAGAGGAGTATTGATGGAGTTACAGCTTTTTCTGGATCTCAGTATGCGGAATTAAATGCATATGAAGTCGCAGCTCTGTATCAAGATATACCAACGACCCCTGGGGTAAATGTTCGGTGGCAAGCATATCATAGCGGTAGGCGAGGAGTGGATACAGCATCTGTAGCATTTGGCGCTCCTGGAGAAACAATGGTACAACAAGCAGAAATGGTAGATGACAACACTGGCTGGGGCCTTTACAAAGGTGTATATACGATTCCTGAAGGGCAAACGACCACACGCTTCCAATTCCAGTCCGTTTCATCAGCTGGTGACAATCCTGCTGTTGGAAATTTATTAGACAATATTCAATTTGCTACACAATCCATATTACAGGTAGATGGTACTTTTTCTGCGACTAATATGAAAGTACGGAATACACAAAACTACCAACTACAAGTTAAAAACATTGGTGGTATGCCAACAGCGAACAGTACCATTACTATCAAAGTTCCTCCTGAATTAGATTATACGCCTGGAACATTATCTTCGAGCGATACCTCGATTACAAATGAGCAATACAACGCCTCAATCGGTGAACTCTCCTTTAATATCTCTACATTAAAAAAAGATGTATCCGCAAGTATTCAAATTCCACTAACAGCTGCCAATACAACAAGCATGACACCCCCCATTACAAGCGCTACCTACAATGATGAAAACTTCAATGAAGAAGTATACACTGCGAATGCAACCGACAGTTCGGTGACTATTTTAGATAATCAATTACCAGTCATAACGGGAGAATCCGAAAGTATCATTCAACCTGATAGCACTTTTGATGTGATGAGTACTATTCAGGCAACAGATGCAGAAGATGGAGATATTACATCAGATGTGAAAGTAACAGGAGAAGTAGATACAAGTACGTCAGGCCTCTATGAACTAACTTATGATGTAACAGACTCCGATGGCAACACATCTACTTTTAAGCGTTCTATTATTGTGAGAGAAACCAGTCATCAGCGCTACTACAAAAGAAACCATTCAAAAAGGTGATGCCTTTGATCCACTAGCAGGTGTACGAGCAACAGACAAAGAAGATGGTGATATAACCAGTCAAATAACGGTTGATGGCTCTGTAAACATAAATCAACCCGGTGATTATGAATTGATATATACAGTGACAGATAGCGATGAAAATACAACAACATTAACACGTACAATTACAGTGCATGACAATACTATTTTTACGTTTAATCAGGCACCTGAAGACTTAGTTTTCCAGACAACCGCAATCGGTAGCAGTGAAGTGGATATCCTACGTCAAAATCCGGATTGGCATTTACAAATCAAAGATACTCGCAATAATAGTGAAAAATGGAATGTGACAGCGACAGTAAATGGTCCTTTTGTGGATGTTAATAACCCTAACAATAAAAAATTACATGACGCATTGACGTTTACAAAAGACGGCGTGGAAACACGTTTAATGGACAACCAAGCCTTTGTTATTGGAGAAGGAGTATCAAATCAAAATGAACTCACGAACATTCAATACGCAGCTAGCGAGGGAATTCACATGAAAATAAATCCTACTGGTGTCAAAGCTGATAGTACTTATCAAACGAGTATCACATGGACATTAAATGATACACCGTAAAGCTTTATAGTAGCGATACTTTTCATGAAAGGATGTGAAGGTAAGAGCATTTATAATTCACCTCATCAATCAAGCCATGGTAAATTAAATAATAGTGCTACCTGGAATAATATCAGCGCACTTTAAGGAGAGTTTTATTTTGAATTTAAATACAAAAACAATGATGGTAACAGTAGCAATAACCACCGTTTTCGCCGCATCTCTTATCGCCCCAAATACGACTATTGCAAATGCTGCAGAAGTTGGCTCACTCAATTCCACAGGTTCCGTCACTTTTAAAGCACAAGACAGCTCTGATGGTAATGACCCCGTGAATCCCTTAGACCCAGATACGCCAGTTGATCCAGACTCAACTGATCCAGGTACAAATGGTCCATTAAGCCTTGATTATGTATCATCTTTTGATTTTGGTACACAGACTATTTCTGGGGAAACGAAAACATATACTGCAAAACTAGATAAAATGTCAGTTGGTGGTTCGCAGATTGATGTACCTAATAACGTTCAGGTAACAGATAATCGAGGCAGTAATACCGGTTGGCAATTGACTGTATCGGAAAATGGCCAGTTAACAGATGAATCCAGTCGTAACCTTGATGGTGCAGAAATAAAAATAGCTAAGGCTACAGCTATAACAAAAAGCGATTCTGATATTACAGCGCCAACCGTAGCGACTTCTATTGCATTAAATCCTGATGGAACAGCCTCCATGGTAATGAACGCAGAAGCTGACCAAGGTATGGGGCATTGGATAGATAATTTCGGCGCAGATAGCACGGAAGCATCGGATGCCGTTACATTGAGCGTACCGGGTAAAAGTGCAAAATATGCCGATTCAGCATATACAACAACATTAACTTGGACATTATCAGATACACCATCTTAATAACTATAAATCATACTCAAAATAGAAAAACTAAGTAAGCCACACCTCTAAATAGCGTAAACCTGCTATACATCCAGATCGGATATTCCTCTTGGAGCTACATGAATCATTTTTAGTGATATGAACGGTTTTTAATTGATCCAAATACCCCAATACGAATTAAATCACAGAATTTAATTCGTATTGGGGTATTTGTATTTGAATATGCAACCTGACACAACCTAAATCGCGGTGGACTTGAAACGCTATCGTCTTTGCCAATTTGATGTTCGACAAAACATTAATCAAGTTAGCACAGAACTACAGCATGTAACTCTTTCTCCATATCGCTTTTTTGTATAAATTACCTATCTCTTATATTTTTTGCTTTTTCTTTTAGCCTCTTATTGGCTACTTTTATTCCTGTTCTCTCATCTCCCAAGCGACATACAACAACAACATCAACATCGTATAAAATGATACGCTATAAATAGTCGATTCAACAAATTTACCATTTACTGTACATTATATCAGAATACCTATCACACTACTTACAGTGGCTACTATCAAAATCCCTAATGCGGATGTTCCTCATAGCAATGATGCCATTTCTTATACAATGTTCTTCACCTCAAACAATTACTCCTGCTACATCTCGCCTTTTCTAAAAATACCTTATCCCATAGAACTAGCTCCAAATCGACGTAAGACAATCACTCTGGAACAAGGCAGTTGCGCATACTATTATTCATCATATGGTGTATCAATCTGCTTTCAACAATCCTTCAATCTTTCGGTTTATCCTAATCAATGTATCAATATCCTCATCATCAATCTCGTCCAAAGCTTTCATCATAGCCTTATAAGCAAAAGCGTTTTGCGTTGAGCGTTCGGACATCTCCTTACCTTTTTCTGTCAATTGCAAGCGCCAAGCATCTGCATTTTCTACGAATTCGGTATTCATTTTTTCAACTAATCTGGCGTGAACTAGTCCGTCCACGTTTGCCGAAATGACTTCTGTCGATGTGAATAGTTTCTTTTTTAAGTCATCTACTGTCGATTCTGGACGTCCGTACAAAATATTAAGTATCGCCATTTGCTGTAACGACAAGCCTAAACTTAGTGCATTTTGTTCCGCATGTTTCGCGGTAATTCGATTGATTGCCCAGTAAGAGCCTAACACAGCCCGCACCCGATTTACTCTGTCTTCACTCAATTCCATCTGACATCACCTCTTTCTCTTCTATTTTACGCTACTTTCTATTATACACAATGATCTTTACATAAACTTAACGAAATCCTCTTTTTTTAAATTTTTTTCTAAATCAATTGACTTACTTTTTATTAGTATGTTATTATTTGTTTGTAAGTTGTTTTGATATTAAAACATTTTGTTGAAGCGAGGTGATATCCTTGGACAATATTGATTTGAAATTGTTTACCGTTTTGCTTCGTTCGACTGGATGGATTCAAAAACTCACAGCTAAATTGGTTGAGGAACATGGTATTACCCCCAGTGAATTCGGTGTTTTAGAACAAATTTATCATCTTGGCCCGCAGCAACTCCAAACTATCGGTCAGAAAAACCTCATTTCCAATGGCAACACGACATACATGGTTACAAAGCTTGAAAAGAAACATTACTTAGTACGTACCCCAGATCCAAGCGACCGACGCATCGTGTATGCAGAACTAACAGAACAAGGTAGAGATTTTATCGGCAACCTATTTCCACAATTTGAAGCATTGATAAAAGAACAATTCAATGTGTTAGATGAGGAGGAAAAGGAAATATTAATAACGGGATTAAAAAACATCGGATTAAAGGTCGAATCCCACTGGCGGTCAAAATAAAGATGGCGCCAACAAAAAAAACTAATTGGAGGAATTTTAAAATGACAGTAGAAAAATGGAATGTAGACCCAGCACACAGTTCAATCGAGTTTCAAGTAAAACACATGATGGTATCTAAAGTGAAAGGTGCTTTCAAAGATTTTAGTGCTGATTTAACACTTGATCCAGAAGATTTAACAACAGCAAGCCTTGCATTTACAGTGGACGCAGCATCGATTGATACACGCCAAGAAGCACGCGATGGTCACTTGAAGAGCCCTGATTTCTTCGATGTAGAGAACTATCCATCCATTACTTTTAAATCGACCAACATTGTGGCAGACGGTAGTAACGAATATAAAGTGACTGGTGATTTGACAATCCGTACAGTTACAAAACCAATTACCTTCAACGTGGAATACGAAGGAACAAGCAAAGATCCAATGTCCGGCAATATGGTTGCAGGCTTTGAGGGAACTGGTAAATTCAATCGTAAAGACTTCGGATTAAACTACAATGCAGTTTTAGAAACTGGCGGCGTACTTATTGGCGATGAAGTAAAACTAAACATCCAAATCGAAGTATCCAAATAACATAAAAGGTGAAGTTAAGACGCTCAAAATAAGGGCATCCTAACTTCACCTTTTTAACTCTGCCGGATTTTCTTCCATACAAATCCGGCAGTAATAAATCCACCGACGCCAAGAATCATTTTAATCATTGCTCCTCCACTCATCACTGGGCCAAGATTTGGCAAAATCGTTAGTAAAAATACAAGTACAAAAACATACATAACCACAATCCCACTGCCGATTAGAAAATATGCGGCAACCGATTTTGCTCCTGATACGCTATAATGCTTCCACAGTATGTATCCACCAATTAATATACACACAATACAGATAAAAACCATTACAATTGTCAGTACAAATGTTCCAACATAAAGAGCACTGTCCTTATTAATCAAATGGATAATCCCCATTACAACTAAGAAAGCACTCATAGCTAATATTCCTATTAAAACAAACATTGCTGGCTTCATATTCGCCTTCTTTCCTGGCGTTAAGTTTTCTCTTTTTTCATCTATTAGTTGCTTTTTCGTCAGCATAAATACACACCTTTCCTCACTCGTCCTCTCCCTATCATATGCGAAAAAATTTTTTTCAGCAACTATCATCTTTTACTCCATAAATATGTGTTACAATGGTTCTATTATTTTGAAATAGAAAAGGTGAGGGCATGCATACAGAAAAAGAAAAACTAAAAGGGATATTAGCTGCAATCGGAGCTTATATCATCTGGGGAGTATTACCGTTATACTGGAAGATGGCTAGCGATGTTCCTGCAAGTGAAATTCTAGCTTATCGAATAATCTGGTCATTCGTGTTTATGGTCGCAATTATTGCTATTCTTGGCAAAACAAAAGAAGTCTGGACGGAAATCTTCTCCATTTTCAAACGTCCTAAATTAATTTTAGCGATTTCGGTTGCTGCGGTGCTGATTACGGCAAATTGGTTTATTTTTATTTTCACGGTCAATGATGGCCATGTTATCAGCGCGAGTCTCGGATATTACATCAATCCACTGATAAACGTTCTACTCGCAACCATATTCTTAAAAGAAAAACTAAGCCGTGGCGAAATGTTAGCCGTGCTCTCGGCCGCTATTGGTGTTCTTATTTTAGCAATTCACCAGGGTGTCTTTCCTTGGGCCGCTATTTCAATGGCAGTCACATTCGGGCTCTATGGTCTGATTAAGAAACTAGTTCCCATAAGTGCTTGGGGTGGTTTAACAATTGAAACGCTGATTATGGCACCGTTCGCGTTTATCTTCTTGCTATTTTTCGCACAAGATGCCTTTATGCACTTCGGCTTCGATACGAATCTCGTTCTTTTTGGAGCTGGCGTTGTAACCGCGATTCCATTGCTACTCTTTGCAACAAGCGCCAGAAGAATTTCTTATGTCATGCTTGGTTTCATCCAATACGTTGGGCCAACACTTATGCTCATACTAGGCGTCTTCGTATTCCATGAGGCCTTCGACAAAACGCAACTCATAGCATTCCTGTTCATTTGGGCAGCCCTGCTTATTTTCACCATTTCCAATGTAATTATCACATCCAAACTAAAAAAGGCATCCCTATCTTAATACCATACAGAGGCAAGGTCTATCAAAGACTCAACGCCTCTTTTTTATATTCCCAAACTTTATTCTTTACATTTTAAATCATAGTCGGTATACTTAAATCAGAAGTTGTAACAATTACAGTTACAACAAAGTGTTAAGGAGGCTATTTATTATGAAAATTGGTATTATTGGAGCAACCGGTCGCACAGGTTCACGCATTTTAAGGGAAGCAAAAAATCGTGGTCACGAAATAACAGCAATCGTACGTAATGCTAGCAAGCTAGATAATACGTCTGTAACTGTTATGGAAAAAGATATTTTCAGTCTTACAAAAGCAGATGTTGCAGATTTAGACATTTTGGTGGACGCTTTTAGTGCCCCAATTGAAGCATCGGATAATCACTGGAAATCAGTGGATCACCTGATTACAGAATTAAACGGCACAACAAAACCTCGTCTCATCGTTGTTGGTGGCGCAGCAAGCTCCTTTGTAGACGATAAAGGGACTCGAGTTCTAGATACACCGTCCTTCAAAGAAGCTCCTTACTATGCAACAGGAGCTGCACAAACGGTTCAACTGAATCATTTAAAAGAAGATGCAACATTTGACTGGACATTTATTAGTCCCGCAGGTTTATTCGAGCCTGGTGAACGCACAGGTACTTACGCAACAGGAAAAGATGAACTCATTGTTGATGCGAAAGGAAATAGCTATATTAGTATGGAAGACTATGCGATTGCGCTTATGGATGAAGCTGAAAATGCGAAACATATACGCGCTCGCTTTACAGTTGGGCAGCGCTAAACAAAAAAGGACAGCAAACCTGGGTTTGTCAAGAAAAGTGTGTAATTAAGAAATAGAAATGTAATGTGACACACGGTCCTTGAGAGAATCCAAAACAA
>NZ_CAUYTL010000038.1:0-28246 GCF_963575615.1 Listeria rocourtiae subsp. hofi
AATACGTATCCAAAATCTGCATTTAGATTTTGGATACGTATTTTTCTAGGTCAGAGAACCTTTTGTCTCAGACTCGTTTTTAGTTAAAATACTTTGATTTCTGAATTCGTCTTCTCAAAAAGCCGGCTCAATGTTTGCTCATGAAAAACAATAACCTCTTCCAAACCAGCCTGCGCACCATCTGAAACCGGATGGTGATACAAAATTTCCAAATTATGAAGCATCTGCTCCAAATCATGAATAAGCGACAACATCGGCTCTGTATCCTCCACTTTTGGTACAAAGCTACTATCATTCACAATCGTCATTCGCTCTTGCTTCAAGGCCTGCAAACCTTTCCAAGCCTCAATTAAATCATTATGAAGCGCTTCTTTACGATGATACTTCATAATGATTTTTTCGATTCGCACCAAACAAGCCTTGGCATGATCGTAAAATATCCGGTTCATCTCCGTTTTCTTTTTCGGATAAAAGGAGTAAACCAGAAAACCTATCGCTAAGCCTATTAGTGTATCTATCATCCGGTTATTAATATAAAGAACCGGCTCACCTTCTCCTTTTCCCACTAAAACCATGACTGTTATAACCGCTATAACTGGCGTAAACTTTCCAACAAACAAGTATCCCCACAAGACAGCAATTGTCGCTGCAATCGGTATCATAAAAAAGTGGTTGTCTGGAACAATAAAATAGAAAACAACGCCCGTCAGCCCACCGATAATCGTTCCCAAAATACGCTCCATACTTGATTTATACGTCGCACCTTTTGTTAATTGTGCAGTAATATAAATCGCATTAAATACATACGTTGGGTAAACAATATATTTCCCTAAAAAAGGATATAGTGCGACACAAACAAATAGGCTGACTAATACTTTAGCAACACGAGGGTCTAAGGCTAACCGCTCTTTGAATGACATCTTCATACTACTCCACCACCACTTAGCTTCTGCATATTCTCACGTATCGCTTCAATTCCTTTTGTAAACTCACTGATATGAAAACTTAGAACCTTATCTCCGCCAATCTCAGTCGCAACATCATTCATTCCCAGTTTGCTTAATTCGCTCTTGACAGTTTCATCTACTCGATATTCTCCCAATTCTGAAATCGTTAGCAAACTAAAATACGCCTGCAAATAAAATGCCAATGTTTTTTGATAAATCTCCACATGCCTCGGATTTCTTTTGCTTCCTTGCGAATATTCATGAATCAACATCTGTGACTGCACAAAAATACCATACAAAGGTTTAGGGCGGCCCGCTTCCTTTTTTGATAATATCGTTTCCAACTCTTTTTGGAGTAAAGACATCGTTTGTTTCATCAGCATCTGAATCGACCTCTCAATTGGAATGTGCACAAGTCGCACAATCAACCGTACCACGAAAAAAAAGAGACCAACATCAACTAATGCGATAAGCAATATGATCCAATAAGGCACACCCATACTTGAGGTATCGAGAAAAAATAAAGCCGTCCCAATCGCCATCGTTATCACCATGTATTTTTGGGGCATGATAAAATTGATTACTAGAAGCGTGATAACCATAACCAGCAAATAAACATAGACACTATTATCAAAAAACGTTGATGAAAAGCCTACAATAATACACGCCACCGTGAACATCAAACTGATTTTTGACATGGCTTTCTTTGTAAAGCCGCTCGTTGGCTGAATCAAGATAATCCCCATCAATAAAGCCATCGGGAGTAGGCCTATAAATTGTGGCACAATCAATGTATGGAAGCCGACGCAAATAACTGCAAAAATAAAGACTTGCAACATATGTATTAAACCTTTCATCCCAACTTTTGCTAAAATTAATTTTTTCATTCTGTGTTGTCCCCTTTTTGTTTTAGTATCATTTATAAACTTTATCGAATTTCGCTTCATTACGATAGCTGTTTATTATATACCCTTGTTACGTAACGAATAAGCGTCTTTATTAGGCAAAATAAAAAGGCCGCGTATCACTTTACACGCCAAGCCTTCTCACCCTATTGAATTTGTTCCTGTAAACGTTCGATGTCATCGTCACTACCAATCACAATGAGAACATCACTAGACTGCAATACGTCCGTTGCTTCTGGTGTAATAATCATCTGTTTATCACGCTTAATACCTACAATATTAACGCCAAACGAATTCCTGAAATCTAGTTCGTGTATGCTTTTACCAAGAAACTTGCGATTTGAAACGGAAATCTCGACCAAGCTGTACTCATCCGAAAGCTCCAAATAATCCAACATATTTTTAGAAACGATATAATGCGCAATTCGGCGACCCATATCGCGTTCGGGATGTACGACACGATCTGCCCCAATTTTATCAAGCAATTTCGCATGTTTATCATTCGTTGCTTTAGCCGTGACATACTTCACGCCCATCTCTTTTAAAATAAGCGTCGTCAAAATACTTGACTGAATATCCTCACCAATCGACACAATCACGTGTTCAAAATTCCGAATTCCAAGTTGGCGTAACGCATTCTCATCCGTTGAATTACAAATAACCGCATGCGTTGCAATCGACATAAATTCGTTAACTCGTTCTTCGCTTGAGTCAATTGCTAGCACCTCCATGCCCTGCTCGACAAGCGACTTACAAATACTGCCGCCAAAACGACCCAATCCAATAACTGCAAATCCTTCTTTCATCGTAAAAATCCACCCCTTTACTCTTTATCAACAAGGTCGTGTTTAAACGCATAAATCGCCGCTTGCGTACGGTCTTGCACATCCAACTTCGATAAAATATTACTCACATGTGTTTTCACCGTTTTTAGCGTAATAAAAAGCTCGTCTGCAATTTCCTGATTCGATTTACCTTCTGCAATCAATAGTAAAATCTCGTTTTCCCGATTCGTCAAATCATCGTGCAAATTCTTCTCTGGTTTCGCAGTCAAACGCTGCATCATTTTCCCAGTTACTTCTGGCTCTAAGACAGAATCTCCACCATATGTAGCACGAATCGCATCTGCAATCTCGCCCGCTGTCGATGTTTTCAGCATATAACTCGATGCACCCGCTTCAAGTGCTGGATACACTTTCTCATCATCAATAAAACTCGTCACAATGATAATTTTCGCCGTTTTCCATTGACGCATAATCTCCTGTGTCGCCTCTATGCCGTCCATTTCATCCATCACTAAGTCCATCAAAATGATATCCGGACGAAGCTCCATCGCCAGCTTGACGCCTTCCCGGCCATTCTCTGCCTCGCCAACGACTTCCATATCATCCTGAACCGAAAGATACGCGGAAACACCGATTCGCACCATTTCGTGATCATCTACAAGTAAAACTTTTATCATTCGCCGTCCACATCCTTTTTCTTCACCAGTGGAATCTTGATTTCCACGCTCGTTCCCTTTTTAGGAAAACTAATGATTTTAATCGAGCCACCAAATTCAGCCACCCGCTCACGCATATTTTGCAAACCATACGACCCAGTCTGCGGTTTATTCATATCAAATCCAATTCCATCATCGACCACTTTTAAAACGACTAAATTATCAATAACAATCATTCGAACTTCCAATAGATTCGCCTTTGAGTGACGCAACGTATTAGATAGCAATTCCTGCACAATTCGGAATAAATGGTCCTCGATACCTTTTTGGAACGAAATATCTTCAATCTGCCATTCAACCTGAATCGGTAACTTCGTCGTCAACTCTTTCAACAATAACTCAATTCCATTTTTCAACGACTTTCCTTCTAATTGAGTTGGACGTAGATGTAGCAATAACGCGCGCATTTCCGACTGCGATTCATTTACAATCGACTCGACCATTCGCAACTGCTTTTGCATCGTCGGCGTCGCATTCTTCTCGCTTTGTTCATTGAGTGCCGACAAAAGCATCATCGCCGCGAAAAGTTGCTGGCTCACAGAATCATGCAATTCCCGCGCAATCCGGTGTCGTTCCTCCGCCAAAATAGCCTCTTTCGATTGCCCTGTTGTCTCCGCACGCTCATTCGCGATTTCCTGCGTCATCATCGTCTGTGCCTTCATTTTGTAACGTAATCGCTCAATCTGTTTGTATACTTGTTGAATTTCCGCGTAAACTTCCTCTTCATCGGCCGGCTTCTTCTCCAATTCCCCTTGCTCCAAAAGTCTTAGTGAAAAATCGATTGCTTCAAATTTCCGCTTAATAATATAGCCAATTACCGCCCCGACAATGAGTCCGACAGAAACTGCCATCAATACAATAAACACTATAAAAGGCAAGAAAAAAATCTTTTTGCTAACCAAAAGGTCATACCATGAAATATCACTGCCAGATTGGTAAATTACCGTTGTTCCAAGCGTTGCAATTAATAACAAAGCCGTTGTAGTCGCCATCGAGGCACGTGTAAAGGTCATAGTCTAATCACCTCTAAATCGCCAAGCACGACAGACGTAATGATTTTCACCTTACGCGGTGCCTTTTCATAGTTATCCGAATAAAGCTTGATGGTATCATTTTGTACGATGGTACTTTTCTTATCATATTGTAAATGCCCGAAAATAGCTGAGTGTTCCAGACAAATTCCTAAATCAAACGGAACTAACAGGCGAATCTTGCCCGAAAAGCTCCGAATCAACACAACACTCTCACCTGTTGGTAAAACCGTGTTCCCAAGATCGATAATTGTGTCACCGATTCCCGTTTGAATGTTGATATCATCCCATTCATATACCACATCTAGTACCCGCTGATTACCAAACCACTGATTGCGAATAAACGTGTCACGCGGATTCAGGTTTTCTGCCGTTTCCTTCGTCTTTACCATCAACAACTGTGGCGCACGCTTACGGCTCACATAATAATATACTGCAAAAATCCCAGCGACGACCAAACCAATTTTGAATGTTGCCGTCAAAAGTACTGAAATCAAAATAAATACTGCCGCAATAAAGAGCCTTGTCCGAGCTTTCTTTTTCGGAATTCCTTCTTTGCGCGATGTAAATAAAAAGCAAATACCAATCGCAAACAGAACGAGCAATTCCCATCTGAAAAGCATTTCAAATGCGATACCCACTGCGATTAAAACTAAGAATAAGAAAATAAACGAACCTTCTAATTTTTTCATCTGAATACACCCCCTTTGTTGTCAAATTTTGAGTTAGACTCAACGAACGGGTAACTAGAATATTAACTTTCTGTCCCCATTATAAACAGCCCAGCCCAATCATAACAGCCGCTGTAGCTCGAACTATCTCTCCATCTTAAGTCTTATTTTTCGGTATCGTCCTCAGTCAAGTAAGTAAAGCCATCCTCTTGCTTGATACGGCGTTCTTTCATTAAGGTCCCTAGCGCTCGCTTAAATTGCGCCTTACTAACACCAAATTTAGCACGAATTGCATCCGGATCAGATTTATCGGAAAAAGCCATCTTACCACCAACACTTCGTAAGTACGTCAAAATCATTTCCGCATTATCGCCTAGCACTTCATGAACCCTTCCACGCAATGACAAATTCAATGTCCCGTCAGGCTTAACAGCAATCACGCGGGCATCCAATTTTTGCCCCAGACGCGGCTCCGATGTCCGCTCTGTCTCATGAATAAAGCCAACATGACCATCTTCTGTAATCACAAACGTTCCAACTTTCAATAAGCGATAAACCGTTCCTGTCACATTTTTGTTAAACATATCTTGCGTTGCCTTGGTCGAAATCGCTTTAAAATCATGTTCCTCACCGAGCACGCCCCAAATCCGTTCCTTCTCGTCCACCCGCAACATAATCATCAACCGGTCGTTCTTTTTCGGCCACAAATGGTTCAGCGCCGGCATATCATCCATCGAAACAACGACATCTTTTGGAATTCCGATATCAACAAATACACCTAAATCCTTACGTACATCCGTCACCGTACCCCAAGCAAACTTCCCAACTTGCACTTTGGGTATAATTGTTGTCGCCACAACCTCGTGATCATAATCACGGTAAATAAATACCGTTTCCGTGTCACCAACCGCCAAATCTAAATTAGACGCGTTCGTAAGTGGCAACTTCACTTCCACGCCACGTTTTTCAAGCATAAAGTACTCTTCCTCTTTTGCAATAACGGCCATCACTTGCGCCGTCCCAATCATATTTATCAACTTTTCCACCTCATTAGTTATTCTGTTCCTATTATAGCTTAAATCAAGAAGTCGGTACAGCCCCAGAAAAAAACCGAACCATCACTAGTTCGGCCTCCCCATTTTATTTTATCGCTTCCTGCAACGCCTTAATCTTCGCAACATCCAGCCCCTTACTGAAATCACCGTCAATGCGCGCGCCACCACCAACATGGTATTGCGTGTTCTGAAGCGTTTCGTGTAGCAAATTAATGTTATCTGGCGTCACACCACTCCCCACCAAAATTTCAAAAGAAGTCATGTCCGCTTGGCTGTCCGAAACCCACTTTTTCAAGCGATCAATCGTATCTGTTGCTTTATCTCCGCCACCTGACGTCAAAACTTGCGTAATGTTATTGCCATACTCCCGAAGAACCGCGTAAGCCTTATCAATATCTTGTGCACTCTCAATTGCTCGGTGGAAAGTCAAATCCATATCACCTTTCCAATCAATCACATTCTCCAATAAATCGCGATCAATCTGCCCCGATTTCGTTAACGCCCCAAAAACAATCCCATGTGCGCCAAGTTCATTTGCCATCAAAATATCTTCCTGCATAATAGCAATATCATATTCATCATAATGAAAAGAGTGGCTATGAGGACGAATCATGACCATCGCGGGAACTCTAATATCCTGCGTAATCTGTTTAATAACCCCGTAACTAGGCGTTAAACCACCTTCACTAATAGCTGAAACAACCTCTAAGCGATCCACACCAAAATGCTCCGCTTCCGATGCTTCACGTATATTCTCAACAATAACCTCAAGTACCATATTTTCCACTCCTTCACCTACTATAACTATGTACTATTTTATCTTAAATTCCTTCGAAAAGAAATGAAAAGCATTGCTCCGCAGAACAATGCCCTTCCAATTATTATTTTGCTTTCGACTCAAATACAACTGTATCGCCAGCAACAACATCAGTCACAGCTTTCCAATCAAAGTCATATTTATTCTCCATACTGTTTGTAACAACCATCGGAATCACCGTGCTACTTGCATTCTTCTCAATGAAATCAAGATCTGCTTCCACAATCGGCTGTCCCACAGTCACTTTATCGCCGAGAGATACGAGTACTTTGAAGCCCTCACCTTTTAATGCAACCGTTTCTAAACCGATATGAACAAGAATTTCCTGACCAAGTTCCGATCTAATACCAAACGCATGCAACGTATCAGCGATTTGAATAATTTCACCAGCAACTGGCGCTACAACCGTGCCACTTGTCGGTTTAACAGCAATACCCTCACCCATCATTTTTTGACTAAAAACTGGATCGGGAACGTCTTCTAATTTCACAAATTGTCCTGTTGCATGTGCCATTACCGCTTCTGCTTTATCTTTTTTAAACATTTTCTTAAACATAGTATCAATTCCTCCTAAAAGTTAGCCTACTTCTTATTGTACCTTATATCGGAACAAAAAGCTCGTAAAATTAAAATATTATTTCACATTATAAGGTGATTCGTGAAATTTAATTACGAAAACAATTATCTTGTTTACATTATAACATATGAAAAGACATTCTTACTTTTTTATCTAGACACATCTCGCTTCCTTTTGTTAGAATGATAGCAAGTCTTTATTTAGTAAAGGAAGTGACATATTGGGATTTGTAACACGATGGTTTGAAAATATTGATTGGGATAAAATTTGGCTAGCTTCTATTTCTAAAATAATTAGCATAGCTATTCTACTCATTTTATATTTTGTGCTTAGCTGGATTGGACGTAAATTAATTCGAAGCTTTTTTCAAAAATATCGTTCGCAGCAGATGGTCTCTGAAAGCCGCGCCAAGACACTAGAAGGCTTAATTATGAATGTTTTTGGTTACATTATGTTTTTTACTTTTGCAATTTTAATTTTGCAGAACTTCATCAACGTGACAGCAATAGTCGCGGGAGCTGGTGTCGCTAGTTTGGCCATCGCTTTTGGTGCACAAGGTCTTGTGAGCGATGTTGTGACCGGTTTTTTCATTTTATTGGAGCGACAGTTGGATGTTGGCGACAGTATTACGCTAGAGCAAGTGAATGGCCATGTAGAGACGCTTGGTTTGCGAACGACACAAGTGCGTGATTTCGATGGTACCTTGCATTTCATTCCGAATCGACAAATTATGATTGTCAGTAACCATTCTCGTGGTAATATGCGTATCTTAGTTGATATTCGCATTGCCCCGACAGCAAATGCAGAAAAAGCTATGGATATTATCAAAAACGTCTGTAAACAGGAAAAAGCCACAAATAAGAATATTGTTGACGGTCCTACTGTTCTTGGTGTTCAGGAAGTAAGCGCAACAAGTACCGTTATTCGTGTAATGGGAAAAGCTGTGAATGGTGAACAATTTGAAGTCCAACGTAATCTGCTGAAAGATATTCGTGAAGAGCTAGTTCGCAATGAAATTGAATTACCGCTTTCCTACCTAGCACCACTGGAACCTGGAAAGTAAGTGTCTGGAACATGCTAGTCAACCAGCAAAAAGCGCTCGCGTTGTCGGGGCTGATCGAATAAGTGATGCGTTACAGCCCCAATATACACATGAACAAAAAGTATGGTTAATTCTTTAGAAAAATTCCCTGAACACAAACACTTTCGCTTGATCTACTTAATCACGATTTCCGCCTTACTCCAAATAATGAGTAAGGCGGTTTTATTTTATTTGGAGTTTGTCCTGACTCCTCTTTTCATTCTATATTTTCCAAGTAACCAGTCAAAACTTCAATCGCAAATGGAATTGCTGCTTCATCTGGATTTAATTTCGAATGATGTAAGCTATATTCAGAATCGACGCCGAGCCAGAACATAAAGCCTGGAATTTTTTCTAGGAAATAGCCGAAATCCTCGCCAGTCATCGCTTCTTTACAGGAAATATAGCTTTCTGGATAATTTTTTTGCAAATAGTCGATGAATTTATTAGTTTCAGCCACATCATTGTCTACTTCCATATAATCGGAACCTGGAATGAAATTAACCTCACATTGATAGGCTTCTTCCCAACCTTTTGCGAGTTGCTTGAGACGCGTCCACACAATATCCATCGTCTCTTTGGAAAGCGTGCGAATCGTGCCATCCAAATAGGCTTCCTCAGCAATGACATTTTGAACCTCGCCACCGCGAATTTGGCCAATCGTGATAACCGCTGCGTCTAGTGGATCGATGTTACGACTAATAATCGTCTGCATCTGACCAACAAAAGCGCTTGCTGCTACGACCATATCATTCGCTAGATGAGGATATGCCGCATGCCCACCTTTTCCTTTGAACGAAATAAATAATTCAGAGGTATTCGCAAACAGGAGACCTGGCTTAACTGCTATTTGACCTGCTTTGTATTCTGGCGCGATATGAAGCCCAAACATCGTATCTGGCCACCAAGCTTTAAATTCTGAGCTTTCCATGATCGGTTTTGCACCACCTGGCCCTTCTTCTGCTGGCTGGAATACGAAAAGAAGATTATCACGCAACGGATTGCTCGCGAAATGAGTCAACAGGCCAAGCGCAATGCTCATATGACAATCATGACCACATGCATGCATTTTTCCTGAGTGAAGGCTTGCAAATGATAACCCCGTTTCTTCCGTGATTGGCAGTGCATCGATGTCTGTTCGGTAGCCAATTGTTTTCGTCGGTTTCGTCCCTGACACTCGTACTAAAATCCCTGTACGCCACGTTCTTATCTCCAAATTCGCTTGTGGTAATGTTGCTATGTAATCTAGTAAAAATTGCTGCGTTTTGAACTCTTCATAGCCGACTTCTGGGATTAAATGTAACTCTCGACGCAATTTTATGAATGGACTTAATTCAGTCATCCTTCTTCTCCTCCTAAAAAAGCGCCTACCTCTAGCAAAAGTTCGCACTTTCACTAAAGGTAAACGCTGAATCATTTCTTATAATTCGCGAAGTTCTTGCATAATTTCTGTTTTTGACTGCGTTTTCGCATCGATTTTCTTGATTTCTTTTGCAGGAATACCAGCAACAACTGTGTATGGTGCCACATCTTTTGTAACAATCGCACCTGCTGCAACAACAGCACCTTTCCCAACGCGTACGCCTTCTAAAACAACTACATTAGCACCAATTACAACGTCATCTTCAACAATAACTGGTTGCGCGGATGGTGGCTCAACAACGCCTGCTAGGACAGAGCCAGCTCCAACGTGACAGTTCTTACCAACCGTTGCGCGTCCACCGAGTACAACATTCATATCAATCATCGTGCCATCGCCAATCACCGAACCGATATTGATGCTTGCACCCATCATAATAACTGCATTATCGCCAATTTCAACTTGATCACGAATCACAGCACCTGGCTCAATGCGTGCATTAATATTCTTCATATCTAATAATGGAATTGCCGAATTACGACGATCATTTTCCACAACATAGTCCACTAGTTTACTCTTATTTTCCTCAAGAAGTTCACTAACAACAGCCCATTCGCCAAAAATTGTCCCAACTTCTCCCGTAATAAATGTCTTTACATCCTCTGGAAAATCAATACTCGAAAGTTCACCTTTGACATATACTTTCACCGGTGTAGCCTTTTTACTATTTTGAATGAATGAAATAATCTGATGTGCGTCCATTTGTTTCATGAATGAATAACCCCTTTCAAATATGTGCTTCTATCTAATAGTGCCATAGCTAGTAATGAGTTTCAAGATATTTATCTACAATTTCTAGAAACGCCTTCACTTGTGGCAATGCGAGTGATTGTTCATAGCCAATCAGCGACGTATCCCGACTTAAAATTTCCCCAGATTTATCGATGAGTGGAACCTTGTTAATATCTTCACTGGCCCCGATTAATGTGACTTCTGGCAAAATCGCAAAACCAATACCGTTAAAAGCCATTTGGCGACACGTCTCAATTTGATCCATTACCATCGCTTGTCGTGGCATCTTACCAAAATTGCGTTGCCAATAATCTTGAATTACCTGGTAATAATTCGAATCGCTCTGGAACTGAATGAACGGTCGCTCCGATTCTAATACCTCATCCAATTGCTTGATTTCTTTATCCACAAGAAAAAGCTTGTCTTGAAACAGCGGTTTTTGAACACTCTTCCAAGAAATATTGCCACGCACAATTCCCACATGCGCTGATCCATCCACAAGTGCTTGATGAATTTCACTACTCCAACCAGTAACAACTGAAATATGAACATCCGGATAAGCACTGATAAATTCTTTCAATACGCGTGGTAGCCACATTTGAGCAACAATGCTGGCACAAGCAATTTTCAACGTTCCACGAACAATGCCATCTTGCGCCTCTAAACGCTCTTGAATTTGACGCTCCCGCTCGATAACGCGTTCTGCATGTTGCACGATCGCCTCGCCTTCCGGTGTTAACAATAAACCTTTTTGCGTGCGCAGAAAAATTTTCGTTTCCCATCTACTTTCAATTGTTTGAAGTCTCTGTGAGAGCGCTGGTTGTGACAGAAATAGCTTCTCAGCACTTTTTCGCATATTGAGTTCTGCCGCTAAGCAAACTAATAATTCATATTCTGTGACAATCAATCGACTCTCTCCTATCTACTCATGAATATAGCGTTGTACTTGTTTTAAGATAACATGACGCGTGATAATTCCTTCAAAAATTCCTGCCTCATCAACGACGCAGATAAACGGATTATCAACGAGTAACTTCACGATTTTCTCCACATCGTGCGAATTTATCAAAACTGGAATCTTCGTCTGCATTACATCTTCTACTTTTAGCGTTTCTAAGCGTTCATATTCGATACGCTCTAATCCAAGAATCGAATCGGTTATCATAGCCGAGCTAATCAATCCATGTAATTTAAATTCAAAATCAAGGACTGGAATGACCGAATAACCACACTTCGTCAAAACTAGCAACGCATGCTCTAAGTTGTTTCCCATTTGGACGTGCGCTACTTTTTCGGCGGATATAATATAATTTTCTAATTTATCATTCAAAAAATTTCCTAGTCTACTAGAGATCATAAAAATCTCCCTCATCTCTGTTCTTTATTGGCGTGTTGGAAAGTTGACTCCCAACCTTTAGCAATAGCCCTCGCTATTCTAATCCCCTTGTGTATTTATCCCAAAAGAGAATAGTTCAAACCTGCTCATGCCCATTTTACCATAAAGAAAGCCGTTTCAAAAGGGAATGGGGTTGAGAATGAGTAATTAAAGAGAATAATATTACATGTAGTTCGCTGAATTAGAACCTCAATATGCATGAGAGCAAAGTGAGCATGTAATCCTTGTACTCCGTCACGTGATGCGCCTCCGGATCCAGCCTCTACAGCCAACCTCTTGGAAATTTCGTGGCCTCCGTAAAAATCAAAAGAGGATTTTCACTGCGCCCCCTAACAATTTCTGTCGAGGTTAAACGGGCTGTTTCCGCTTTTCAATCACAAAAAGATTACCAAAAGCAACAGAGTTTGTCGTCTTTGGTAATCTTTCCGTTACTATTTACTTGGAGACTAGTCTTGTTTCGTAATTAATCGCTTACTGTAGGATTTCGAAAATTTCAAGTGTGGTCATATCAATATCATCAAATTGATACTTGTTTTTATCTCCATAAATTTCAACTTCATAAGAATTCGAAGCATGGAAATATCTTACTTCACACAACGGCTCTCCATCTTTTTCGAATCTTCGTGATTGTGTATCCGCCGTTTCATCCTCTTGCATTGCTTGTAAACGTTGAATAATTCCCAATAACTGAGACATTGTACATTCTCCTCTCTATTCAACTATCGATTATCATTTGTTTAAAACCGTACTAACAGATTTTATCGCACCTTACACCTATTTAGCAAGCGTTCTGTAAAATTTATAATAAACAAATAATTTATGACTCGTTATTACTGCTTTCCTCCTATCTCATCCTTTGAAACCTATTTTATCTTCAAACAATAAAAAAAACCATAGAATCAGGCTTTAAATTCCTCATTCCACAGTCTATTGTCCAGAACCCTAACCTTGATTCTTATTTTTATTTATGGTTGTATCCAGCATCATTTTCACTGAACGCATAATTGTTTTTTGACGATGAAAACCTTTCACGCACACCGTTTGCTCATTTAGGGTTGTATAAACCTCACCCCAGGAACCAACTGGATTAAAACCATATACATGCAATTTCAACATCCCGTCTTTTGTCGGGAAATAAAATGATTCTACTTTGCCTGTTTTATTCAAATGCCATCAAGCCCCTTCTAATTGAAAATGATTATCATTACTGTTAGTATACTCGAAAATTCATTAGAATACAAGTCGTCTTTGAAAAAGTTATCCGATAATTCAAGAAATGTTACATTATTTAACGAAAGTCGTGAAGAAGCTGACACATTTGCGATTTTTTTGATTTTTTTATCTAATTTCACTTTTTTCTCCACGCTTTTTCCGGTATAATTAGTTATAACTGGAAAGGAGGGATACAATGCCTACTGCGAGCAAAAAAATTGCTGAAGCGATCTTTATTGTGAATCGCCATAGCAAAGCCGCAATCGATCCACGCTATCTTTATCAATTGAAGAAAGCTGCGATTGAAAAACTACTACACGAAGGCCATGCGAAAAAGCTAGGTCTCCAATTTTCAAACAATCCAAAAAAGTCCTACCAACATTCTAATCTTCTCATTGATTGCCACGGTTTCCTGTTTCATCTTCCACCGCAAAAAAAAGATATGAAAGACCTACCGCACCTTGGGACTATGCAGCCAATTAAAACAACGAATCAAGTCAGAATGTCGCTGTCACACGCAAAAACAACACTAGAGAATTACACTGGCGTCAAACCAGATCCTCTCAAGAAATCCGCGTTCTATGAAAATGCCTCCCCATATTTCCGCTAATAAAGTGTTGAGCCTAGTTTACTTCTTAACCAATAAGGAATTAGTTTGGTGTCCTATAGAAAGGGAGTTTATTCATGTCAAAACAGTTAAGACAAGCTGTACAAGAGATTGAAATTAGTGGCATTCGGAAATTTAACACGCGAGTTGCTGAGATCCCTAATATGATCAGATTAACGCTTGGCGAACCAGATTTCCCGACGCCGGAGCACGTGAAACAAGCTGCGATTGAAGCAATTCATAATGATTTTACAAACTATACGCCAAATGCTGGAACGCCAGAGCTTTTAAAAGCTGCCTCACATTATTTTCATGAAAAATACGATTTGGACTACAATACCAATGAAATTATTGTGACAGTAGGTGCGACAGAAGCAATTAATGTGGCACTACAGACCATTTTAGAAGCTGGTGATGAAGTTTTACTGCCAGACCCAATTTATCCTGGATATGAGCCTTTAATCCACTTGATGGAGGCTACAGCGATTAAAATAGATACGACCGAAACGGCTTTCAAATTGACCGCAGAACAACTACGCGCATCGATTACACCAAAAACAAAAGCGCTAATTTTGCCATATCCATCTAATCCAACCGGCGTAACGCTAACAGTGGAAGAGTTAGAGCAGATTGCAGAAGTTGTTCGTGAAACTGGTATTTTTGTCATTGCAGATGAGATTTATAGTGAGCTTACATTCTTTGGCACACATACTTCCATCGCAACAATGATCCGTGAGCAAACCATTGTTATTAACGGGTTATCCAAATCCCACGCAATGATTGGTTGGCGTATAGGCTTTTTAATGGCTCCGGAGGCAATTACAAATCAGATGATAAAGGTTCATCAATATTCGGTTACATGTGCGTCTTCTATCTCTCAGAAAGCTGCTGAAGAGGCATTGCTTCGTGGTAAAGATGATGCAGTGCAAATGCGAACAGAGTACAATACACGCGCTGGTTTCGTTCAAGACCGTCTCACTAAAATGGGCTTCTCGATTATCCGGCCCGATGGTGCTTTTTACTTCTTCGCAAAACTGCCAGATGCCATCCAAAAAAATTCTTTTGACTGGGCAATCGAACTTGCTGAAACTGCTAATGTGGCTGTTGTTCCAGGATCGGCTTTCTCCGAAAAAGGCGATCGCTACTTCCGGCTCTCATTTGCCGCTTCATTCATTCAATTGGCAGAAGCAATGGATCGAATGAGTACATTCATGGAAAAATATGAATAAATAAAGCTCTGTACATGACGCATGATTCCGCGTTAGGCACAGAGCTTTTTGGTTATTTTTCGTAGTATTTAATTAGTGTCTGCGTGCCATTATCAGCAAACCCCGACTCAGCTAATTGTTGATACATCTGCTCTGCCATTGCAAGCCCTGGAAGTTCTAGTCCCATTTGTTTCGCCTCATCCAACGCAATTCGCATATCTTTGATGAAATGCTTTATAAAGAACCCTGGCGAAAAATCATCCTTTAGCACCCGCGGAATCAAGTTCGATAAAGACCAACTACCTGCCGCACCACCAGATATCGATGCCAAAACATTTTCGGGATTCAACCCTGCTTTCTTCGCGTAAACAATCGCTTCTGTAACTCCAATCATATTTGACGCAATCGCGATTTGATTCACCATCTTAGTATGTTGACCAGCTCCTGATCCTCCTTGCAAAATAACACTCTGCCCCATCGCTTTCAAAACCGGTTCCACAGCTGAAAAATTCGCCTCATCTCCACCTACCATAATAGTAAGCGTACCATTTTTCGCACCAATATCCCCACCGGAAACAGGCGCATCGAGTACCGAAATCCCCGCTTCTTTTCCTTCATCCGCAATTTTTTTAGCAAGATTTGGCGAAGAAGTCGTCATATCAATTGCAAAAGCCCCAGCACGTAGCGTTGTCAAAAAGCCATCCTCTGCCAAATAAAGTTGCTCGACATCCGTTGGGTAGCCCACCATCGTAATTAGCACATCCACGTTCGGTGCCAGTGTTTGCGGCGTATCATACCAAATAGCCCCAGATTCTATCACCGCATCAGCCTTCTCTTTCGTTCTCGTATAAATATGTACCTCAAATCCCGCCTTCATCAAATTCCGAATCATACTCGCACCCATGACACCAACACCAACAAACCCAACCTTCTTCATTCCAAAACTCCTCCTTTATATCGATCAATTTTCGTATAGACAAAGTTTACATCTGGTCAGAGAAAATTGCAAATTGAAGTGATTAAAAACAGGATGGAGAGGAGAATTATCAATGGTTAGCCAGGAATAGAGGCCAAGTTGGGGCTAATATTTCACATTACTTAGATAAAAACCATGACGGCAAGCGCTGGGTTAATCCGGTTGTTGGTATTTACATTTCACATTACTTAGATAAAAACACAGTGGGATGTTGGAGAGTATGTAATTTTCCTTATTTACATTTCACATTACTTAGATAAAAACAAAGAACTTGACAAACAGATTGAAGAAGTGGTAACAATTTACATTTCACATTACTTAGATAAAAACGTAATTCTACAGGGAAAATGAGTGCATGGTATGGATTTACATTTCACATTACTTAGATAAAAACTCGTGACTTTTCAGCCTTACTCCCATCATACCTAAAGACACCAAATCTGTCGACCGATAGTAAATCTTCACTTTTAAACCGTCTAACCTTACAGAAATCTCTATCAAAATTGACTTAAACCCTTTGATACCAATTATTAAAGGAAATCTGTCGATGCCCCGTAATTTTTGCACTACTAGCGGTCGACAGATTTTTTCACTTCGCAAACAAAAACCCGAGGATCTCTCCTCGGGCTTTTCAAAAAAACTAATTACTCTGCTGTGTATTTGTTAACCAAAGCCACAACATCTTCCTCAGTTGCTTGTTGTAATGCTTCTTCCGCTAATTTCGCCATTTCTGTGCGATCTAAGCGTTTGATTAGTGAACGTGATTTCAGGATACTTGATGCGCTCATAGAGAACTCATCTAAGCCCATGCCAAGCAATAATGGTACAGCTGTTTGATCGCCAGCCATTTCGCCACACATACCAGCCCATTTACCTTCTTTATGCGCTGCGTCGATAACCATCTTCACAAGGCGTAAAATAGAAGGATTATATGGTTGATACAAATAGGAAACCTGCTCGTTCATACGGTCTGCTGCCATTGTATATTGGATTAAATCGTTTGTTCCGATACTAAAGAAATCAACTTCCTTCGCAAACTGATCGGCTAGAATTGCTGCTGCTGGAATTTCAATCATAATACCAAGTTCAATTGTGTCAGATACTGCCACACCTTCTGCTAAAAGTTCTTTCTTCGCGTCTTCCAAAAGTCCTTTGGCTTGGCGGAATTCATTAACTGTAGCAATCATTGGGAACATGATTTTTAGATTGCCGTGAACACTTGCGCGCAGTAAAGCACGTAATTGCGTACGGAATAATTCTTTATTCGCAAAACATAAACGAATCGCACGGAAACCAAGGAATGGATTCATTTCATGTGGCAAGTCAAGGTATGGCAACGTTTTGTCCCCACCGATATCAAGAGTACGAACAACAACAGCTTTTCCGTCCATGCCAGAAAGCACGGCTTTGTAAGCTTCATACTGCTCTTCCTCAGTTGGGAAGTTGTCTCGACCCATGTACAAGAATTCTGTACGATAAAGTCCGACTCCTTCTCCACCATTCGCGATAACACCTGTCAAATCTTCTGGCGTACCAATATTGGCGCCAAGTTCCACATGATGACCATCTTTAGAAACGGTTGCTTCGTTTTTAAGTTTATTCCATTCTGCTTGTTGTGCTGCAAAATCAGATTTTACTTTTTCATAATGAGCGATTTGGTCAGCAGTTGGGTCAATGATAACATTTCCTTCCAAGCCGTCCACGATGATTATTTGTCCTTCGTTCGTATCATGAGTGATTTCACCAGTACCTACAACAGCAGGAATCTCTAATGAACGCGCCATGATTGCCGAGTGAGAAGTACGTCCGCCGATATCTGTTACGAAACCTTTAACAAAATTACGGTTCAATTGTGCTGTATCAGAAGGTGTCAAGTCTTTAGCGACTACAACAACTTCCTCATCGATTAACGCCGGGTTCGGAATCGTTACGTCCAAAAGATGTGATAAAACACGCTTGCGAACATCACGAATATCAGCCGCACGTTCACGCATGTACTCGTTATCCATTGATTCAAACATGCCAATAAACATGTCTGTTGTTTCTTGTAAAGCAGATTCTGCATTCACTTTATTGTTCGTAATATTTTCAGAAATTGGTGTAATAAGTTCTGGATCATTTAAAACCAAAAGATGCGCATCAAAAATTTGAGCTTTATCTTCGCCTAAGCTTTCCTTCGCGATATCACGAATTTTGCCAAGCTCAGATCCAGAAACTGCAACCGCATCCTGAAAACGTTTAACTTCGGCTTCTGTATCAGCAACTTCCGTTTTGTCAAAAGACAAGTCTGGCTCCACTAATAAGTAAGCTTTCGCGATAGCAATGCCATCGGATGCTGCGATACCTTTTAATTCCTTAACCATTACTCAGCCAAGCCTTCTTTTTTAAGTACTTCTGTTAGGCCAACGATTGCGTCTTTCTCATCGCTACCTTCAGCGTAAATTGTGATGTCAGCGCCTTTACCAATACCTAAAGACATAACGCCCATGATTGATTTCAGGTTAACTTTTTTCCCAGTGTACTCAATTTGTACATCTGAACTGTATTTGCTTGCCGCTTGAACTAAAAGAGTTGCTGGGCGTGCGTGAATTCCTGTTTCATCGATTACTACAAAGCTTGCTTGTTCCATAATTTACATTCTCCTTCATATAAGAAATTTTATTGTGACTTTCCTCACTAAAAAAAAATTCAGCAAAAAAAGACTATCCCTCAATTAAAAAGATTACCATGTTTTCGCGCCCGACACAACTATTTGGTGCAAATTTATTCTGATTTTAAAAATTTTCTTTAAAAACGCTATCATTTAGTTAAGATATCTTCCAATCCCAGACTTTTTCACAACGCTTACAAGGTCTTTCATTTGCATTCTAATCATCTTTCAGGCAAAATGAAGTCAACGTTTTATATTTAGTGAATTGCTTTAGTAACGTTTCTATGAATCGGGAGTGATAAACATGGCAAAAGCACAAGTAGGAGACATTATTGAGTTCAAAGATGGTTTAACAGGTGTTGTTGAAAAAATAAACGAAAATTCTGTCATTGTAGATTTAACATTAATGGAAAATTTCAAAAAGCTAGCCATCGAAGAAAAGACAGTAGTCAATCATAAAAAATACAAGATTGTACATTCAGTAGATGACGAAAAATAGCCACTACTATTGTTCATGATTTTCCGTAAACGTCAGCGTGTTAGCAAACATTTAATTGCTAGGAAAAAGCAAATACCAAAGTGACTACACAAGCTTTGGCATTTGGTTTTTAACAGTGAAATTGAGTGTTTGTTGGCACGCTGAAACCATTTTCATATGATTTTCTATTTATAAAAACTGCGAATTTGGGAGTGAGTAAGCATGTCGAAAAAAATCGTGATAATTGGTGCCGGACCAGGTGGACTAGCGGTTGCTATGCAACTAACAGAACAAGGTCACGACGTACATATCTATGAAAAAGCTACCGAAATTGGTGGCAGGACCTCTCTTTTAAAACAAGATGGCTTCTCTTTTGATTTAGGTCCAACTGCATTAAATATGCCGAATGTGCTAACGGCTTTATTTGCAGATTGTAACCGCAATATTCAAGATTATATCAAACTGATTTCACTAGACCCCCTTTACAGTCTATACATAGATGACATTGTTTTCAGTCCATCTCCCGACCAAGATAAGACAAAAAAAGAGATTGCACAACTTTTTCCCGGTGAGGAAGAGCATTATGATCAATTTATGCGTGATAATGCCAAGAAAATGATTTACTTGTTACCTATCTGGCAAGAACCTTTTACATCATTGTGGTCCGTTTTTCGCTTGCGAACATTGCGCGCACTTCCTAGCCTTACACTTGGTAACCACTTAATCGATGAACTTGCTAAATATTTTGAAGATAAGCGATTACGTCTCGCTTTTTCTTTTGAAACTAAGCTTTTAGGAATGTCCCCTTGGCAAACACCCGGTGCTTTTTCTGTTATTCCTTTTTCCGAGCACTATTTTGGCGTTTTTCATATTATTGGTGGGATCAATCGTCTCACATATGCTATGAGTGAAATCGTACAAGAAAATGGGGGAACCATTCATTTAAACCAATGCGTGCAACAAATAAATGTAACCTCAAAAAAAATTACATCTCTAACGCTGGAAAATGGAGAAACAGTTGAGGGCGATTATTTCTTTTTAAATGCAGACTACGCATATGCTATGAGCCATCTTTTTTCTTCCCAAAAAGCACCTACTAATCTAAAGAAATTAACTAAGAAAAAATACTCATGCTCTGGTTTCGTTATGTACCTTGGCTTGAATACGACGCTCCCACTAAATGTACACACCGTTATTTTTCCTAGTGACTTTCGTATTCATATGGATCAAATCATGCATCAAAGCATCATCCCCGAAGAATTATCGATTCATTTAACCTATCCTACAGCTGTTGATAAGACAATGGCGCCAAAAGATATGTCAACACTTCGCATTCTAGTCCCTGTTCCAAACAATAACAGCAATATCGACTGGGGAAAAGAATACTCCATCATGCGCGAGCTAATTTTTAAAACGATTGAAAAGAAATTAAGGTTAAATAATTTAGAATCTCATATCCTCACTGAAAAAATTATCACACCCTATGATTGGGAAAACGATTTCCATATTTTTAAAGGCGCCATTTTCAACCTTACACATCAGTTATCACAATTAGGTCCATTTCGACCAAATAAAATACCAGCCGTCAAAAATATGAAAATTGTAGGCGGAGCGGTACATCCAGCAAACAGTCTTCCCTTTATTTTAGAAAGTGCCAATATCGCTGTTCGTCAGTTCAATAAAGAATTGATGTAAGAAAAAAACTGCTGTCTCCACTCACACAACAGTTTTTTTCTTTATATCATTTTCTAAACTTAAGTAATAACAGACCGTAAACAAAATGTTTCCTACTAGAGTAATGAGTATAATACTCCACAGTCCCATGAAATAACCTAGAACAAGAAAAAAAGAAAGAACAATCCAATAAACGAGTACAAGTTCCGATTTTAATGTTGGGAAATGTAGCTTGCCCCATTGATCTGTTAAGCTAAGCATAAAATAAATCATCAAATGAAGTATTAAGCCAAGCGTCCACCAATTCGCTACATCTGTCATTTGAATAATGGTCAAGGTGGTGCTATCAATAGCAGATTGCTTTACTTGCATCGCAACAGGTTCTATCAACATTTCAAATACCATAACCATGGTAGCAGCGATAATTGCATAAATACCACCACGAATCCAATCTATTTTAATTTTCAACGTTATTTCCCGGGAAATAACATGTGTCCCAACAATTAAAACTAGCCAAATAAACCCAAATGCAACCGGTATCCCATTGATTACAAGCCCAAAATCTGTTGTAACGTTGCCAGACTGTCCTGCACTTGTAAGACTCGTTTGCATCCATTCAATACTTGTGCTAACTGCAAAAATCAAAATAGTAATCGCCGAACCCAAACCCTTACCATATTGTAAAATTAAAAAAATGACTGCAAAAAAACCTGATACAATAAAAAATAAGGCATGAATCTCAGTCAAACGAAGTGGCAATACATTCAGAACAATCAGTATCACTGCAATGAAAAAAAGGGCCATGTAAAGCCAAACAAAAAATCGAAATCTTTTCTCTACCATGAAAGCAATCAACTCCTATCCCCTAATTATAAATGTTTTCAGGAAAACTACAATCAATTACAAAAAAACAGTCGCCAAAAAGAGTTCCTTGTTGCTAAATATCTTTTTTTCTATTAAAGTATTCAATAGAGCGTAATGGAGTAAAGAGGTGTAAAAATTTGAAAAGCAACAAGATTGATTACCGCCTTTATTTAGGCATCTTATTGGCAGCAGGGCTCATGTATGTCACATTTGAATATGCTTCTGTATTCTGGTATTTATACGGAGCATCCATGTTATTTCTTATTAGTTGGGTAGTATTGAACGATGAATTAAAAAAACAATTTTCCGTCTTAAAAAGTATTATTCCAGGTATTTTTAGTGGTATTATCCTTTATATCTTGTTTTATATCGGTGCACTTCTACTAAAATTTATTCCAGGTAACCTTGATGCGCTCGTTGCAAAAGGATATACGAAATACGAACCAGAATCCTTACTAATTTGGCTGCTACTTATTGTTGCCATTGTACCAGGAGAAGAGATTTTCTGGCGTGGTTTTGTATTAAAACGATTGGAACACGAATTAGTTCCGTGGGTTGCTGTACTAATCATGGCTACATTAAACGGTGCTTTCATGTTGTTCAGCGGTAATTTCGTTATCGCACTAGCAGCAACCTTAGCGTCAATATACTGGGGCTTTATCTACATAAGACGCCCAAGTTTATCGCTTTTAATCGTGTCACATTGGACTTTTAATTTATTATTACTACTAATTTTGCCAATCTATTAATTAGAAAACATATCTTAAAATAAAGTCGCCATGCCTAATTTCAGCATGACGACTTTATTTTATTTATCGCGTACTTCTACGCTACCGTCAGAAAAGCCAATCACCAAAGTAGAAGCATAATTTAAAAACAAGCCATTTTCTACCACACCTGGCAAATTATTTAACCACGCATTTAATTCTTTGGGATCCGTTATTTCATTCATTTGCAAATCTAAAATATAGTTTTGACTATCTGTTAAATAAATACTCCCATCTTCGCGGTGTCTTAACAATGGTCGATAGCCCCTATCCTCTAGTTGACGCAACACTTGCTTATACCCAAAAGGAACAACCTCAACAGGCAATGGAAAGGCGCCTAGCGTCGTGACAACTTTGTCCTCACCAACAACCCAGATGCTTTTTTTCGATGCATGGGCCACCAGTTTCTCAAATAATAAAGCACCACCGCCGCCTTTTACACCGCGAAATTCTGCATCTACTTCGTCTGCTCCATCAATTGTTAAATCGATTTCTGTAACATCATTTAAGTCCATTAAAGGGATATTTCGTTCATTCGCTAATTCTTCTGTCGCTTTGGAGGTAACAACCCCTGTCACATTTAACCCTTCTGCTACCCGATCACCCAACTTCTGAATCATATAGTATGCTGTTGAACCAGTTCCTAATCCTACGATCATACCATCTTGAATATACTCACATGCTTTTTCTCCCGCAATTTGTTTGCTATTCACTACCACTAACCCCCTCAAAAAGTTTACACTTCTTTCATTATATATAATTTCCAATCATTCGCATAGCCGTATCCTATATTCTCTAAAATAATAATACTGCAAAATGGCATATTATCGTATCTAAATACCAATTTATAGTTATAAAAGAACTTTATTTGGAAATGGAACTTTCTTTTTTAAAATTCACAAAAAGTTCATAATTTTAGCCCTGTAACCATATGAAAACCGCTCTAAATGGCGACTTGAGCTTCGAAATAATATTTTTTATGTAGTTTTTCATACTATTACAAGAAATTTTTCATCTATTTTCTCCTGTATAACGAGCTATTTTGAGGTCCAGAGTGCTTTCACTTGCATAACCTTACAAAAATGTAATTGGACATTTCGAGATAAATGCGTTACATTATATAAATACATGACACTCCATTTTAACATTTGTAACATTAGAGAAATATAAGAGGTGATATCTAATATGAAAAAATGGAAAGAGGCGATGGCCCATCCAAAAGCTATTTTTATCTGGAAAACGTTATTTTATTTAGTTGTTTTACTTGGATTGTTATGGTTCTATGGTTTCAAGAATCCGAACGATACAACATTTATTTACAATGAATTTTAAAGGAAAAGAGGCGATTACGAATGAGTGTATCTTTTTTTACCACTTCTATCAATGAGCGTATTGATAAGTGGGCGCTTAAGACACCTAACAAAGCTTGTTATGACTATAATGGCAATTCCCTGACATACCATGAACTAAAGGAACAATCAGACGCATTAGCAGTCTTTTTATTACAAGAACTAGATAATAACAATGCTCCTGTCTTAATATATGGACACATGGAGGCTTCGCAAATTGTTGCTTTCCTTGCTTGCTCAAAAGCAGGCCATGCCTATGTGCCAATTGATGCTTCCATGCCCGCTGATCGCATTAAGCAAATAACAGAGGTTGCGCAACCGAGCCTTATTCTTTGTACTGAGGAGTTACCTGCGGAGGCAAGAGTTGCTGATGTGCCTGTTATAAATGCCGAGCAATTACAGCATATAATCACGCATAATAATGGAAAAACACCAGACTGCTCATGTTTTGTCAAATCTGATGATAATTATTACATCATTTTCACCTCTGGAAGTACTGGTGTTCCAAAAGGTGTACAAATCAGTCATAACAATCTAGTGAGCTTTACGAATTGGATACTACAAGATTTCGAGATTCAAGAAGGAGATCGTTTCCTCAATCAAGCACCATACTCTTTTGATTTGTCTGTTATGGATCTCTACCCTTGTTTACTTGCGGGCGGAACTCTTGTGCCACTTGATAAGACGGTGAGCGCTAATCTGAAGAGCTTATACGAAACAATTCCAAATTTAGAAGTAAATGTTTGGGTTTCTACGCCTTCTTTTGTAGACATTTGCTTGATGGATCCGAACTTTAACGGAGAGACGAATCCGACAATTACACATTTCCTATTTTGTGGTGAAGTTTTGACTAAGGAGACGGCTCAAATGCTAATCCAGCGTTTTCCAAATGCTATCGTTTACAACACCTATGGACCTACTGAGGCTACCGTGGCTGTGACAAATGTAGTAATTGATGAGAACAATGTTACTACTTACCCTAGCTTACCACTTGGGCGCATCAAGCCTGATACGAAGCTTGCAATTTTAGACGAAGATAGACTACCCGTTCCAGACGGTGAGAAAGGCGAAATCGTCTTAATTGGCCCTAGTGTTTCTAAAGGATACTTGAATGAGCCAGAGAAAACAGCCGCAGTTTTTTATCAAGATGAGCTATTCCAAGCTTATAAAACTGGAGATTGTGGCACGATAATTGATGGGATGTTGTTCTTCCAAGGTCGCTTAGATTTCCAAATTAAGCTTCATGGATATCGAATCGAACTTGAAGATATCGAGAATAACTTAAAAGAAGTAAGCTACATTCGCTCTTGTATCGTTGTTCCAAAAATGCGTGAAGGCAAGGTGGAGAGCTTAGTTGCTTTCGTCGTTCCTGCCGCTCATAACTTTGAGAAGGAATATAAACTCAGCGCTGCAATTAAAAAAGAACTTTCAGAATCGATGCCGAGTTATATGATCCCTCGTAAATGGGTTTATAAAGATGAACTTCCACTGACGATGAATGGCAAGATTGATCGAAAGCAACTTTCCAGTGAGGTGAATTCATGACAACGCCGTATGGATCAATACTCTATTTTGCAGTATTGTTCGCCTTCTTAGCACCAATTGTGATTGCTGGCTTACTCGGCAAACGTATGCCAGTCTATAATGCTTTTGTAACACTAGTCTTTATTTATATGATGTTTGCCAGCAATACAATTCAAGCCATAGCTTTTATCGTGTTTATATTTTGGCAACTGGCACTTGTAAGGCTCTACTTTAATTATCGTCAAAAACAGAATCATGGTGGTATCTTTGTATTGGCGCTTATCCTTTCCATTCTGCCTTTGTTTATTGTAAAAGTACAGCCGCTACTTGCAGCAAATACAACAATGATTGGCTTTTTAGGCATTTCATACTTAACATTTAAAGCCGCTCAAATGATTATAGAGACGCGGGATGGTTTGATTAAAGAGCTGAACTCTTGGGATTTTATTAACTTTCTTTTGTTCTTCCCAACGCTGTCATCTGGCCCTATCGACCGCTTTCGTCGCTTTAAAAAAGAAGCGGACGTACCTATAGATCCTGATAAATACGCAAACTTACTTAATCGTGGTATTTTCCTCATCTTCTTAGGGTTTCTATATAAATTTATTATCGCTTATGTTGTGCAAACGAATGCGATTACTGGGCTTGAATATAACCTTCATCATCATATTCAATTCGGCTGGAGTTTAGTTGGTTATATGTATGCTTATAGTATGTATTTATTCTTTGACTTTGCAGGTTACAGTGCTTTTGCAGTTGGTATTAGTTATTTGATGGGTGTTCAAACGCCGATGAACTTTAATAAACCATTCGCAAGCCGCAATATTAAAGAGTTCTGGAATCGTTGGCACATGACGCTATCTTTCTGGTTCCGTGACTTTGTATTTATGCGCCTCGTTTTCTGGATGACAAAGAAGAAATTTTTCAAGAGTAAATTTACCGTTGCTTACATCGCTTATTTTGCGAATTTTTTACTCATGGGTATGTGGCACGGGCTTCATTGGTATTATATCGTTTATGGGCTTTATCAGGCAGCTTTAATCGTCGGTTTCGACCTATTTGAACGTTGGAATAAGAAAAAGAAATTCTATCCGAAGAATAAAGTGACACATGTCATTGGTATTGTGATTACATTCCAGTTTGTCTGCTTCGGGTTCCTGATTTTCTCAGGGATTTTTGACAGAATTAGTTTTTAAAATAAAAATAATAAGGTGGTAACATATTATGGCATTTCGTGAAGATGTTTTAGAAATTTTAGAAGAGATTACAGAGTCAGAGGAAGTTGTGGAAAACACTTCTGTACAATTATTTGATGAAGGACTTTTAGATTCAATGGCAACTGTTCAATTTTTAATAGAAGTGGAATCGCGCTTAGGGATTACCGTTCCAGTTTCAGAATTTGATCGTGACGAGTGGGCAACCCCGGAAAAAATTATCACTAAGCTTGAGGAATTAAAATGAAAAAGAAACTTTGGATGACATTTGGGCCTTTGCTTATTGCAGGGGCTGTGTTCTTATTCATCCTGTTTGGCCCAAGTTCGCTTTTTGGCGGCGTATCAACTGCTACTATCAAAAAAAGCGCTACTTCTATGAATCCCGTTGTCGTGCAAGGTGTTGCCATTCAACAAAAAATGCTTGCATCAGACAAAAATTATTTGCCTATCTTTGGTTCCTCAGAGCTATCACGTGTCGATCAATTCCATCCTAATGTTTTTGCAGAGAAATATAATCGTGACTATACGCCATTTTTAATTGGTCGTCCAGGCACGCAATCGCTCTCGCATTATTTAGATATTAAAGCGATGGGAAATAAGTTAAAAGGTAAGAAAGTTGTGTTTATCTTATCGCCGCAATGGTTCCAACCAGCTGGTGTAGATGATGGACATTTTGGTGGTAATTTTTCACCCTTGCAAGCTTATAAATTTGCGATGTCCGATGAAAAACCTACTTCCGAACGAAGATATGCAGCTCGCAGATTGTTAACTTATAAAGTAGTGAAAAACGATACTACTTTGACCGCATTACTTGAGACTATCGCCTCACCTGGTCCAAAGACAGGGGTCAGCGCGTTCACCTATGCAACAGCCAATGCCCAAATGAAAATTTTACAGCGAAAAGATGATTTAGACTCGAAGTTTATCCAAGGCTCGCGCGAAGAAAAGGTCGAGAAGAATTTGAAATTAATTCCTGATGCATTAGATTATACGAATTTAGACGACTTGGCAACAAAGATGGGAGAGTCACAAGTAGGGACGAATCCATTTTTTGTTAAGGATTCTTATTACAAGAAAAAGCTAGAGCCTACGATTAACGAATTGAAGGATAGTCGAAAGAATTTAAGCTACGATGAGTCACCAGAATATAGTGATTTACAGCTTGTTATGGACGCTTTTAAGGAAGTCGGCGCAGATGTGCTTTTCATTAACCCACCTGTTAACGGACCTTGGTATGACTATATTGGTGCATCGAGAGAAAAATTGCAGAAGTACTATGATAAATCCGGAAAACAAGTGACGGATCAAGGTTTCCACTATTACGACATGTCTAGTTATAGTGATACGCCTTATTTCTTGGAAGATACAATTCATTTATCTTGGCGAGGCTGGGTTGCGATTGATAAGCAAATTGATCAGTTTATGAATAGCAAAACCAAACCTAAGTATGAGAAAACGCCAAAACAGTTCTATTTCAAACAAATTCCTCCTCCCAAAAAGGAAGATAATAAATAAATCGAGTAGGAGGAGCCGTTAGGCTCCGACCTCTCACACCACCGTACGTACCGTTCGGTATACGGCGGTTCAATA
>NZ_CAUYTL010000039.1:0-27729 GCF_963575615.1 Listeria rocourtiae subsp. hofi
GGCTTGGTAGCTCAGTTGGTAGAGCACTTGATTGAAGCTCAAGGTGTCGGCAGTTCGATTCTGTCCCAAGCCACCTTGATATTTTGGAGGGGTAGCGAAGTGGCTAAACGCGGCGGACTGTAAATCCGCTCCTTCGGGTTCGGCAGTTCGAATCTGCCCCCCTCCACCATTTTATAGGGGCATAGTTTAAAGGTAGAACTAAGGTCTCCAAAACCTTCAGTGTGGGTTCGATTCCTACTGCCCCTGCCAAAAGTAAATTTAATAGTGGCGGATGTGGCGAAGTGGTTAACGCACCTGATTGTGGTTCAGGCATTCGTGGGTTCGATTCCCATCATCCGCCCCATTTTCTAACGATGGGCTATAGCCAAGCGGTAAGGCAACGGATTTTGATTCCGTCATGCGCTGGTTCGAATCCAGCTAGCCCAGTTTTTTGCGGAAGTAGTTCAGTGGTAGAACATCACCTTGCCAAGGTGGGGGTCGCGGGTTCGAACCCCGTCTTCCGCTTGTGTGGTATGGCGCCATAGCCAAGTGGTAAGGCAGAGGTCTGCAAAACCTTTATCACCGGTTCAAATCCGGTTGGCGCCTTAATTGAAATTTATTTGAAATTACAGTATAATATTTGTATTATGCCGGCGTGGCGGAATTGGCAGACGCGCTGGACTCAAAATCCAGTGATCTCACGATCGTGCCGGTTCGACCCCGGCCGCCGGTATCCAAGTAATCCCAATACTTCAAAGTGTTGGGATTTTTAATTTTCTTAAACAAAAGGCTGTACCAAGATGGATGATATTTCCAAATAAATCAATAAATCAAAGTCCAATACTGCCCGAATCTTGTACAGTAAATGCAGCGGCTACATGGACAGAGCATAGAGACGGTCTTAAAAAGGTCCCCTCAGGGGCAAGCGTGTAATGAGCCCTTCTAGGGCATATAAAAAAGCCACCCGTTCACAAGGGTGGTAATTACTTAAGTATTTTCGCGTGAAGAGCTATACATTAGTCGATCATAATTACCTCCACATATACCCGATTGCTGGATTTTAGTGTCACTGTATAAATCAATTCTGTTTTTTTTAATGCTAGTCTTTTTTACAATCGATATCGAATATAAGAGTATAAACACTTTATTTTTTAGTTACAATTATTTCTTTGAAAGAATATTCTTTCGCTATTTTTATGGAAAAAAATTCATGCAGAAATTATATGTATGTCAATTGTTTAGCAATTGATATGGCTCATACCGATACAATTATTATACAAAAAAACACTTTTAAATACATATATTACTATTTTTAGGAAGTAAAAAAAGACGATATGAGTTCCTTTTGTTTTAAAGTGTTTTAATGAGTGGGAAATATAGTTAAAAAGTTACCTATCAAATTCATTCACACGTCAATAATCATATGATATATTACTCTTTTTTTACTTAAAAGTTAATTATTTAACTTTCTAATTTCTGTATTAAGAAAAAATACGAATAAAGTTATAAGTATAAATACCTTAAAAAAAACTCTGTTATGAGATAATATAGGGCTAAAGATAAGCGATATAAAATATATATCTACATTTGACTGAATTTGATTGACTTTGAACGTTTATGGTGGTATTCTGTTTAAGAATGGAGGGTTCTTATGTTAAATATGGAGAGGCACAAAATCATAATGGGTCTTCTGAAGCGGAAGGGAACTGTTAAATTAAAAGAATTAATAGAAGTATCTAGCTCTTCTGAATCTACAATAAGACGTGATTTGGCTGAGCTAGAAGATTTAGGAGCGTTGAAAAGGGTACATGGGGGAGCGATACTGAATCAAGCAAGAACTATTGAAATGAGTATGGTAGAGAAATCAGTCAGAAACGTTCAAGAGAAGAAACGGATTGCTAGATTAGCAGCATCCTTAATTATGGACGGCGATTGTGTTTTCTTAGATGCGGGTTCAACTACATTTGAGATCATTGAATGTCTCGTTGGGCGTGATATAACAGTTGTTACTAATGGATTGATGCATGTGGAAGAACTAGTTAGTATGGACTTAAATGCGTATATTTTGGGTGGTAAAATGAAAGCGAAAACAAAGGCTGTTATAGGGGGAATTGCCTTTGATAATATCATGAATTATCGCTTTGACAAAGCTTTTATTGGTGCTAATGGTGTTCATATAGTTGACGGATACACAACGCCAGATATGGAAGAGGGATTGCTAAAAAGGAAGGCAATGGAACTTTCTGATGAATGCTTTATAGTTGCTGATAGTTCTAAGCTACATCAGAGTCACTTTGCCAAAATGTTTGATTTAGAAGCTGCGGTGTGGATTACAGATGCTATTGATGAGGAAGAAAAACGGAGTATTATGAAAAAGACTAGTATTATGGAGGTGTCGGTTTGATTTATACTGTGACATTAAATCCATCAATTGATTATATTGTGGAAGTAGAGGACTTTAAATTAGGTCAAGTAAATCGAATGCAAACAAGTGTGAAGTTACCTGGTGGTAAGGGTGTTAATGTTTCTAGGATTCTTAATCAGTTAAAAGTTGAGAACTGCGCGCTAGGATTTCTAGGCGGATTTACCGGTGATTTCATTCAAAGATGGTTGGATAGTGAAGGGAGTATGGCACGTTTTACGCATATTGCTGATGATACACGGATTAATATTAAGTTGAAGGGTGCGCAGGAAACTGAAATAAATGGAGCAGGCCCAACTATTGATTTCACTGAGGTAGCGACATTCTTTAAAGAATTTGATGGGATGACAAAGGGGGATATCGTCATCTTATCTGGAAGTATCCCGCCTTCTCTAGGTACTGATTTTTATAATAGGATTATTGCTAAATGTGAAGCTCAAGAAGTGGAGTTTATGATTGATACGACTGGTCAAAGCCTACTCGATACTTTGGAGAGAGAGCCTTTTCTTATTAAACCAAATCACCATGAGTTGGCAGAACTATTTGGAGTTAGTTTTGATTGTATAGAAGATATTATTCCTTACGGTAAAAAATGTTTGGCGCTAGGGGCTAAGCATGTCATTGTGTCTCTTGCAGGTGATGGTGCGTTGTTATTTACTAATGATAAGGTATATAAGTCTAACACGCCGATGGGGGATGTAAAGAATTCAGTTGGCGCTGGGGACTCGATGATTGGTGGATTTATTGGTACGTATATGATGAATAAGAATGTATTAGAGGCGTTTCGAGTTGCTGTGGCTACGGGGAGTGCAACGGCATTCTCTACTGATTTGGCGACATATGACGAGATTCAAAAATTAATTCCAGAAGTAGAAATTTCAGAGCTATAATAAAATGGGAGGCTAACATTATGAAAATAACAGATATTTTGGATCAAGATACGATGATTCTTTCCTTGAAAGCTAAGACAAAAGAGGCGGTAATCGATGAAATGATTGCTAAGCTTGATGAAGTGGGAAAAATTAATGATATATCGCTGTTTAAACAAGAAATTGTGAAGCGCGAAAAAGAAAGTTCTACTGGAATCGGTGATGGGATTGCAATGCCACACGCCAAAACAGCCGCTGTAAATACACCAACAGTTTTATTTGCTAAGAGTGAGGCAGGGGTTGATTACGATTCATTGGATGGACAGCCAGCATCTTTGTTTTTTATGATTGCTGCAACAGATGGTGCTAATCAAACACATTTGGAAACATTAGCTGCATTATCTCGTTTACTTATTCATCCTGATTTTGTTGCTAAGTTACGTGGTGCTAAATCTGCTAAAGAGGTGATAGGCTTATTTGATGAGGCACAGGAAGAAAATGAGTCAACAGCTGAGTCGAATCATAGTACCGATTCTTATGAGAAGCCTTTTGTTGTTGCGGTTACGGCTTGTCCAACCGGTATTGCTCATACGTATATGGCTGAGGATGCTTTGAAGAATAAGGCGAAAGAGATGGATGTTGAGATTCGAGTAGAAACAAATGGTTCTGATGGTGCTAAGAATAAGCTAACAGCAGATGAAATAGAGCGTGCTACGGGTGTCATTATTGCTGCAGATAAGAACGTTGAAATGGCTAGATTTGATGGCAAACATGTTCTAGAAACACCTGTTAGTGATGGAATAAGAAAGCCAGAAGAACTTATTGGTAGAGCTATATCAAAAGAAGCACCAATATATCATCATAGCGGTGAGCGTGATAGTTCTACTAAGGAGGGACAACGTGTATCTGTTGGTAGCCGTATTTATAAAGACTTGATGAACGGCATTTCTCACATGCTACCATTTGTCGTAGGTGGCGGTATTCTGCTAGCCTTTTCGTTCTTGTTAGAACAGTATTTCCCTAGTGCGAAAGGCTTTACTGATATGTTAGGCGCGATTAGTGGTGGGGAAACAGGCGCGTTTATGTTCCTTATTCCGATTCTTTCAGGCTTCATCGCGATGAGCATTGCTGATCGTCCCGGTTTAATGCCGGGTATGGTAGGTGGTTTATTGGCGGCAACTTCAAATGCAGGGTTTTTAGGTGGGCTACTTGCTGGTTTTCTAGCGGGTTATGTTGTTGTTGGGTTAAAAATACTCTTTTCTAAGATGCCTAAGACTCTGGAAGGTTTGAAGCCTATTTTAATTTATCCCGTGCTTGGATTACTTATCACTGGTGGATTAATGTACTTTATTTTCGATCCTATTTTTGCTACAATTAATGAGTTTTTAGTGGAGCAATTGCAGTCTTTAGGAACAGCAAATGCTGTTATTTTAGGAACAGTATTAGGTGGTATGATGGCAATTGATATGGGGGGGCCGTTTAATAAGGCGGCTTATACATTTGCAATTGGTGTATTCACAACTACTGGGAACACTGATGGTGCGTTTATGGCGGCTGTAATGGCTGGCGGTATGGTACCACCACTTGCAATTGCAATGGCTACAACGCTATTCAAAAATAAATTCACATCCGATGAGCGTCAGGCGGGCTTAACAAATTATGTGTTAGGACTATCATTCATCACGGAAGGTGCTATTCCTTTTGCAGCAGCAGATCCACTGCGTGTTATTACATCATGTGTTCTAGGTTCTGCAATTGCGGGAGGGTTAACACAGTTTTGGCAAATTAATGTTCCTGCGCCTCATGGTGGGATTTTTGTTGCAGGATTAGCGAACCATCCGGTGTTATTCTTACTCTCAATCCTTATAGGTACTGTAATTTCAGGCTTGATATACGGTTTTTGGAAGAAAGCGAAATAATAGAGAGGCTGCTCTAGTGATAGGGCAGTTTTTTCTTTCTGTGTGCAAATTGTCGAAATAACACCTGTTCATTGCTATAATAAGAATATAGGAAGGGGTGGGGATATGGATTTTGGAGAAAAATTAATATCACTTCGAAAGAAACATCGCTTGACGCAAAAGCAGTTGGCAGAGAGAATTGGTGTAACGTCATCTACCATTAGCAAGTACGAGAATGATAATCATCGACCACCTATATTTATTCTTGCTAAGTTGGCAGACGAGCTAGGAACAACGACGGATTTCTTATTGGATGATGTTGCTGGGCTTAGAGAAAAAAATTCAGTAAATGCGTTTCCGTTGATTGGAAATCCTGAACTGGAGAAATGGTATTTAGAGTTACCTTACTCCTATTCAGAAGAAGAGTTAGTACTTTTAAAACGAATTTCTGAGGCTTTAGGAAATCGAAATATTTAATTTTAGGCAGTCACAAACCGGAAAAAAGTGACTGCCTTATTGTTATTATTCTTCTTTGTTTTTCTTATTCTTTTTTTGTTGTGGCAACTCTGAATAGCTAAAGTCAACAAAATTGTCATTGATATCGCTTACTTCTTCGATATTATAAGGCTCTCTATTCTCTGCTGCTAAAGATACCGGTGGAAATAAGAGATTGGAATAAGGATATTCTGTTTCTACTGTTCGCATTTTTTGGGAAAATTTCATGTGTAGCATAGATACTCTAGCCATTTGATTGTTGAATGTAGCAAAAGAGACAGATATTTTTATTTTTTGTTTATTATTAAATCTAATAGTGGTGCAATTATAATTAGAGTCATAGTACTCTGAAATGTGCTGTGGAAAAATCCAAATGCAGTCATCTCTACCAGCTGAAGTTGTCGGGAATGCGTAGGTGAAGCTGACGGGATCAATCATAATCGGCGGCTTGTGTGTGACGCCTGTTAAGAAACGCGTTCCTTCTCTACGACCTTCATAACTAGAGCCAAAATATTGACAGCTTGTTTTAATTAGAAATAATGGGGTAAAACTAGATATACGATGATCGTTTAATTCAAAGACTTCTGATTGGACTCCTGATTTTGTTTTTAAAGGCAGGATAATCATGGTATGCGGGTTAACCTCGTACACTGGTTTTTTCATCTTCTTCGACATAATGCCACTCCTTTTGATGTATTTAAGTAGTGTAAATGCACCAAGTTTATGAAATGTCCGGTTTGTTTTTGAAAAAATTTTAGTACACCTACTTTGAAACTATCTGTCTATGGTTCACCTAAATTGCTAGCTTGAGTATAGCACAGCTAATTCTCGAAGTCACTATTTTTTCTAAAAATTCTATTTTTATAAAGAATATGACTTTTAAACCCCTTATTTTCACTTTTTGCCGGATAATAAAAAATTAAGAAGGAGTGATCAGTCATGGAAATGCGAGATTTTTCAAGTTCATTAGTTAATCAAGTTGGAGCTCTAAAAGGAGAAAAAGAGTTAGTGAATACATTTATTGAGTGCTACATGACAATGCTCCTTGACGAACACCGATTGCAACAATTGAAAGACGAGATTGATATTGCTTTAGATAATAACGATAAAGAGAACTTCTATCTTTTGACAGAGAAGCTGAATAACATGCAGCAGGAAGTGCTGACTTTCTAAATAAAGTAGTGACTAGAGTCAAATTGGCTCTAGTCAGCGTGTCGACAAACGCTCATTTTCGTTGTTAAAAACTCCGTTCCAGTACTCACGTACTCCAGTACGCTCCGCGCTGGTACTCGCTTTTGCCTAGAACCTAAGCATTTGTCGACACGCTGAGGTTTTGCGGAAAATCATGTGAGATAGTTTTTCTACAGACTGACTAGAGTCAAATTGGCTCTAGTTTTTTCATGGTTGTGATTGTTGAAAAACGATTAAAGTGATAGACTGGCAGTAGGATTCAAAAATAAGGCTGGTTTAGTTATGTAAAATATGTTATGATAAAAACAAACGTATGTTCGGTGGTGTTGAAATGAGTTTACAATTTATTATAGGGCGCGCGGGTACTGGGAAAACGACGCTAATAATGGATAAATTAGAGGAACGGATGAATAGTACCACGGAGAAGCAATCCTGTATTTTTTTAGTTCCGGATCAAATGACATTACAAATGGAAACCGTGTTTTTGGAGCGTGAAGGGGTTACTGGTTTATTAGATACGCAGATTTTTAGCTTCAGCCGCTTAGCTTGGCGTGTTTTACAGGAAAGTGGTGGATTGGCGAGAACTTTTTTGACAGATTCTGGGTTAGAGATGGTAATTAGGAAAATTATGCTTGAGAAACAAGAGGAGTTACATTTATTCGGACGTAGCGCTTCTAAAAAAGGGTTTATTAAAGAGTTGGAGCAAATTTTTAAAGAAATGAAACAATATTGCGTTGAGCAAGAACAATTGCAGCACTTTGATGGTCAGATTAAAGCTGATTTGAGTAATAAAATGGCGGATATAGCTGTGCTTTATGATGCGTATGAACAAGTGCTAGCTGGAAAATATTTGGAAAACGAGGATTACTTAAAGTTACTTGCAGAGGCTATTTCAGAGAATTCATTTTTAGCACAAAGTGAAATTTTTATTGATGGATTTTATGAGTTTTCGCCGCAAGAATATTTAGTTTTAGGGGAGTTATTGGCCTCGTGTAAAAATGTGACGATTGCTCTAACTTTGGATGAAGATTATGGTGTTGATAGCTTGGAAGCGTATGACTTATTTCAATTGACTGGAACGACATATGCTAAGTTGAAAGAAATGGCGCAAAATAGGGGTTGTGATGTGATGCCTGACATTATTATGAACAACAACAGACGCTTTCAAAATGATGATTTAGCTTATCTACAGGAAAATTGGACGAAGCTATCGGTAGCTAAATTTGATGGTGAAGCAGTTGGTATTCATATAGATGAGGCGAATAATCGTCGTGCTGAAATGGAAGGGGTTGCGAGGCGTGTTAGGGAGTTAGCATCAAAAGGATATCGTTATCGGGATATGGCTATTCTACTGCGGAATGCAGACAGCTATGAAACGATTTTGAAGGCTTCTCTGGATGCGAATGATATTCCCTATTTTATCGATAAAAAACGAACAATGGCTAACCATCCTATGATAGAATTTCTTCGTTCTAGTTTAGATGTTCTTCGTACTAACTGGCAATATGAAGCTGTTTTTCAGGCTGTTCGCACAGAGTTCCTCTTCCCATTGGATATAAGTAGTAGCGCTTATCGGGGAAAAGTTGATATTTTTGAGAACTATATATTGGAGAATGGTATTTATAATAAGCGCAGGTGGATGGAAAAGCGTCCTTGGACTTATCGGAAAATTCGTGGGTTAGATTTGAATCACGGTGTACAAACAGATGATGAAAAAGCGAAAGAGATAATAATCAATGAAGTAAGAGAGCAAATAAAGGCCCCCTTAATGAACTTAGAGAAAAGATTGAAAGATGCTAATACAGGTATAGAGCAAGCGGGAGCATTATTTGAATTTATGTTAGATGCACAAGTAGATACTAGGTTGGATATGTGGCGTAAACGAGCAGAGGAAATGAATGAGCTCGAATTAGCTAAAGAGCATGAGCAGGCATGGAAATCTGTTGTGGCTTTGTTGGATGAGTTTGTTGAGGTCATGGGGGACGAGCGGCTTTCGTTTGACGTATTTTTTGACATAATAAATACGGGGCTGGATGCTCTGGATTTTGCTTTGCTACCACCGTCGCTAGATCAGTTAATTGTCGCAGATATGGATAGCTCTAGGTTGCTGAATAGGAAGGCTGTTTTTATTGTGGGCATGAATGATGGTGTGTTACCGATGAAAAAAACGGAGAGCGGCATTTTATCGGATGAGGATCGTGATTATCTAAACCAATCAGGAATTGCAGTCAGGCCTAGTGGGAAAAGTATGCTCTCTAGCGAGGATTTTCTGGCTTATCGTCTGTTTACGTTGCCCTCAGAGTATTTGTTTATTAGTTTCCCTAATGCTGATGAGAATGGGAGAGAATTATCTGAATCGAACTATATTAGACGCATAGAGGCAGTTTTTCCAACGATTCAGAGAGGGCTCTATTTGAGCGATCCTTCTTTACTTAGTGACTCAGAGCAGGTTGCCTATATTTCAACACCTAAATCTGCGATATCGCTTTTAACAACACAAATGCAATATAAGAAAAAAGGGTATCCGATGTCTGCGATTTGGTGGGATGTTTACGCTTTTTTCCAATCAGAAGAAGCATTGAGGGACTTTTCACTACGAATTTTAGAAAGTTTGTTTTATCAAAATAAGGCAAAGCGTATTTCTGAAGAAGCAGCAACTTCTTTATTTGGCGAGAATATTCATGCAAGCGTCTCGAGAATGGAGCGTTTCTATAGTTGTCATTTTCAACATTTTGCGCAGCATGGTTTGAAACTAGAAGAGCGAGCGCATTTTAAATTGCAGTCTGTAGATATTGGCGAAATATTTCATGGAGCTATGGAGTGGATATCTGCAGAGCTTAGGAAGAATAAGTTAGATTGGGGTCAGCTGACGACGGAGCAGTGTGTCGAGTTGGCAACACTCGCGATGAAGTATTTGGCTCCTAAGTTGCAACATGAAATTTTGTTGAGTACTAAGCGATTAGAATATATTCAGTATAAGCTTTTGAATATCATCATGCGGGCGACGCGTGTGTTAAATGAGCAAGCTAAGATTAGTAGGTTTAGGCCAGTGGGATTAGAGGTTGATTTTGGAGTGAAAGGGGAAATCCCACCTTTAAAATTACCTCTTAATTCCGGACGAGAGCTTATTTTGCAGGGAAGAATTGATAGAATAGATGAGGCAGAGCAAGATGAGAGAACGTTTTTGAGAATTATCGATTATAAATCAAGTTCGCACGATTTGCCGATGACGGAGGTTTATTATGGATTAGCTTTGCAGATGCTGACGTATTTAGACATTGTCGTTGAGAACTCAGCGAAGCTTATTGGTAAAGTTGCGGAACCAGCGGGGGTATTGTATTTTCATATGCATAATCCACTCGTTAACGCAGAGCAGGAATTAACGGAGGCGGAGATTGAGAAGGAGCTATTAAAGAGCTTTCGAATGAAGGGTTTAGTATTAGATGATGCTCTGGCGGTGTCGCTTATGGATACGGAACTCGAGGCTGGAAAAACTTCTGCGGTTATACCTACAGGGTTGAAAAAAGATGGGAAATTTAATGCACATTCAGCCACGGCGACAAGAGCTGAGTTTGATACGATGCGAGAATATGTTCGGAGCCAATATGCGAAGGCTGGGAATAAGATTATTGAAGGGGAAGTCTCGATTAATCCTTATAAATTGAAGGAACGAACGCCGTGCCAATTATGTGCTTTTCGGTCGGTTTGTCAATTTGATGCGTCACTTGATAGTAACCAATATCGTAAATTAGAGAACCGAAGTAGGATAGAAATCTTGAAAAAAATGCGGGAGGAGGGGCAAGAATGAAGAGAGAAATTCCGATAAAGCCAGAGAATACTACTTGGACGCAGGATCAATGGAAGGCAATATATGCGAGTGGTCAAAACGTTCTTGTATCTGCTGCTGCTGGATCTGGGAAGACGGCGGTTTTGGTGAATCGAGTTATTGAAAAAATTGTAGATCCAGATGAACCAATCGATGTTGATCAGTTGCTTATTGTAACATTTACGAACGCTTCGGCTGCAGAAATGAAAGGGCGAATTGGTAAGGCTGTTGAGAGAGCTTTATTAACTGATGAATCTTCTGCGCATTTGAAGCGACAGATAGCCTTGCTAAACTATGCATCGATTTCTACACTACATTCGTTTTGTTTAGATGTAATAAAAAAATATTATTATTTGGCAGACATTGATCCTGAGTTTCGTTTAATTGAGCCCATTGAAAGTGCGATGGTGCGGGATGAAGTGATGGATCATTTGTTAGAGGAGTACTATGGGAATGAGAAAAACATTGCCTTTTTTGAGTTAGTAGATACATTCACGGGTGATCGTTCGGATGATGACATCGGAAGAGTTATTGGAGAACTGTATGATTTTTCACGTGCGCACCCTGAACCGGCGGATTGGCTGGATGCAATTGTTGCAAACTATGATGTTGATGGAATAACAGATGTGGCGTCTTTGCCGTTTTATTCGATTATTGAAAAGCAGTTGTTGATGACGTTGCGGCAGGCAGAATACGCCCTGAAACATGCGATTTTCTTATGCGGTGAGTCAGCGGGACCGGAGCCTTATTTAGTGACACTTGAAAGCGATTTGGGACAGGTTCGGAGCTTAATGGACGGCCTTCAGAGCGATTGGGAGAGTGTGTCCACGAATTGGAAAGCCGTTAAATTTCAACGAATTGCAACTTTGAAGGAAAAAGAGCTATATGATGAAGATTTAGTGGAACGGGTAAAAAAGTTGCGCGACCAAGCCAAGAAGGCTGTAACAGATGCTGGGAGTGAATGGTTTTCACGAATTGGAGAAAATTACATTTCTGATTTGATGAAAATGAAACCTACTATTGAAACGTTAACGGAGCTTACGAAAGAGTTTGCTGTTCGTTTTTACAATGAAAAAGTTTCGAGAGGTATGCTGGATTTTAATGATTTAGAACATTTAGCGCTACTTATTTTGAGTGACCCGGAACATGATGGTGCACCGTCAAATGCTGCGTTGGGATATCGAGAGAAGTTTAAAGAAGTTTTGATTGATGAGTATCAGGATACAAATATGGTGCAGGAACGTATTTTATCTTTAGTAACAGCAGATACGGAAGCAGACGGCAACTTATTTATGGTTGGAGATGTGAAGCAGTCTATTTACCGTTTTCGTTTGGCGGAACCTGGTTTGTTTTTGGCAAAGTATAAGCGATACACGGAGGCTGGCGATGGGACTGGATTGAAAATTGATTTATCGCAGAATTTTAGAAGTCGCTCGGATGTGCTCGATACAACGAATTTTATTTTTAATCAGTTGATGGATACAGAAGTTGCTGAAATCGAGTATGATGAACAGGCTGAATTGGTTTTAGGTGCTTCATTTCCAAAGTCAGATAGGACGCAGACAGAATTTGTGCTGATTGATATGGAGCAAGACGGGAGGACAGATGATACAGATGATTTAGCTCCTGAACAATTGCAAAAAAGGCAGGCGGAGGCACGTTATATTGCGAAACGAATCGCTACTTTGATCGGCGAGAAGACGCCAGTTTTTGATAAGGGGTTGAAGCAGTATCGGCCGATGGAATACAGGGATATCGTTATTTTATCGCGTGCGCTTACGAGTGCTCCTGATATGGAGGATGCGATGAAGGAGCTAGACATTCCTTTCTATGCTAATAGTAATTCGGGGTATTTTGAAGCTACAGAGGTTGCAACTATGGTGACACTGCTCAAAATTATTGATAACCCGTATCAGGATATTCCGCTTGCTTCTGTATTACGATCTCCTATTGTACGTTTAGAGGAAGATTCGTTAGCTCGAATTCGGGCTGTAGGAAAAGGCAAACCTTATTTTGAGGCATTGGAGATATACTCGGTTTCTGAAACGGGGAATTTGGCTTCTCAGATACAGTTTTTTTTACGGCAGCTAAGTAAGTGGCGAGAGTTATCGATGCGCGAGAATTTAGCAGATTTAATTGCGCAAATTTTTCAAGAAACCCATTTTTATGATTTTGTTGGCGGATTGCCGGGTGGGAAACAGAGACAAGCGAATTTGCGTGCGTTATTGGATCGTGCTGATCAGTATGAGAAGACTGCATTTAGAGGTTTATTTCGTTTTATTCGATTTGTAGAGAGGTTACAGGTAAAGGGGCAGGATTTAGGGACTGCAAAAACGCTTGGGGAAAAGGAAGATGTTGTCCGAATGATGACAATTCATGCTAGCAAGGGTTTAGAATTTCCGGTTGTATTTTTATCTGGATTAGATCGTAAATTTAATATGCGTGATATTTATAATAAATATTTGTTTGATAAGGATTTTGGCTTTGCAACACGATATACTGACCCAGTGAAGCGATTAGTTTATCCATCGATTATACAACAAGCGATAAAGTATAAAAAAATTGCTGAGATGGTAGCCGAGGAAATGCGTGTATTATATGTTGCCTTAACTCGTGCAGAGGAGAAGTTGATTTTGGTAGGGACAGTTCCAAGTCTTGAAAAGGCCATGGCAGAATGGGAACAGAATGTGATGCAGACGGATTGGGTTTTGCCAGCAAGCGTGAGGTATCAAGCAAAAAATTATTTGCAATGGATTGGCAGTGCTTTTGTGAGGCATCCGAATTACAGTGAGCTAATGGGGACTGAGGATAGTGCAGAGAGAGTTCGATTGCCAACCAATATGCGGCTTAGAATTGAGAAATGTAATTACCAAGAATTTCTGACTGTTGATACGTATACCAGATTGGATTCAAGTTGGTTTGATATTGTGAAAAATGGTAAGAAACCTGTGGAACAGTCGTCTTATTTTAAGGAAATCCAGGAACGGCTTTCATTTCAATACGGTTTTAGTGAAGAAGCTAGTATTCGTTCGAAGCAGTCTGTAACAGAAGTGAAGCGCCAATTTTCGGTTGTGGATAGTTTTAGTGATACGCGGTTTACACGGAGTACGCAACCGGTATCCTTTGATAGGCCGAAGTTTTTACAAGAGAAGCAGTTGACGGCAACAGAGCGAGGAACGGCTATGCATACGGTAATGCAGGCTCTTCCTTTAAAAAATATACCAACAGCTGATGGTATCACGACTTTACTTGATAACTTAGTTTTAAGGGAAATCATGAGTGAGGAGCAGGCAGCATCGATTCAAGTCGATTCGATATTGTCCTTTTTTGATAGTGAGTTGGGAAGATTAATGCTTGCGAATCCTGATTGTACGCTACGAGAGATTCCATTCAGTTATAAGATACCAGCTAATCGGATTCATCCGGATGTGGATACGCAGGAGCAAATTATTGTTCAGGGGATGATTGATGTAATGATTGAGATGGACAATCAACTCATTATCATTGATTATAAGACGGATCAAATAACTGGAAAATTTGAAAATGACTGGCTTGGGGGAGAGGCTATTTTGAAGAAGCGGTATCAGGTTCAAATGGATATGTATAGAGAAGCGATTGAACAAATTATTGGTAGACAAGTAGATCATGTTTATTTATACTTTTTTGATGGGGATCATGTTTGTGAGCTGACAGGGGGAGATTAATAATGAAGTGGATTAGCTTTAGAATTAATGGTAGAGAATCTTTTGGTATTCTTAAGGAAGATAAAATTATTGATATTAGTGCGTTTTTTGCGGAATCAGAGTGTCCGAGTACATTAGTAGAGCTTATGTCACAACCGGAAAAGTTAGCTCATATTGAGATGCAATATGAGGTGATGCATGGGGCGATTCCACTCAAAGATGTTCAATTCTTACCAGCGATAATACCGCCGAACAATGTGATGGCTGTTGGTAAAAATTATAGAAAGCATGTGATTGAAATGGGGAGTATTGAGGATATTCCGGAGGCGCTTATGATTTTCACTAAAAGTAGTAATGCGCTACTTGGTCATAGGGGAACGATTCCATTGCACGCGAATGTAACAAGTGAACTTGACTATGAAGGTGAGCTAGCAATTGTCATAGGCAAAGAAGTGACCAATGTTTCAGAAACGGAAGCCATGGATGCGGTTTTTGGTTATACGATCTTGAATGATGTAACGGCGCGTGATATGCAGGTGAAGCATAAGCAGTTTTACTTGGCAAAAAGCTTGGATGGTAGCTGTCCGATTGGGCCATATGTGGTGACGAAGGATGAGATTGGAGATCCTAGCAAGCTAAGGGTTCAAACTTGGGTAAATGCAGAGAAGCGGCAGGATGGTGCGGTGGATCAGCTTATTTTTCCAATCGCGACAATTATCTCGGAGTTGTCTAAAGGGCATACACTTGTTCCAGGAGATGTCATTGCAACGGGTACGCCAGAAGGGGTCGGTAAAGGAATGGAACCACCGCGCTTTTTAAATCAAGGAGATACTGTTACAATTACGATTGAAGGAATTGGGACATTAGAAAATCAAATTATGTAAATGGAGAGGAATGAGGGCGTTTTATGTGGTCTTATATTCATTTAATTTCATGGGTGGGGATTATTATCTTTACGCTGGTTGCACTAGGAATCTATAAACAATCGGCAAAGGTATTTACGATTATGCAGATGTGCAATCGAGTGCTATATATTACGGTTATTTTTAGTGGTGTTATGATGATGAAATATAGTTTTAGTGAGCATGTTGTTGTATCGATTTTCAAAATATTGCTTGGGCTCGCTACAATTGGTGTCGTGGAAATGTTGCTTGCTTATCGAAAAAAAGAGAAACCATCAAATCTTTTTCTCGTATTATTTCTTGTTTGTGTGATTGCAACGGTTAGTGTGGGTTTTTATTTATCAGGGGGAAGACCGCTTTTTTAAGCGTGCTTAATTTTTTTGAAAGTGGGAATTTGGGTTGAATCAGCAGCAAATTTATATTGATGGTACGAAGAAATTTTTTATTGCGGTGCTTGCGGCTTTACTGAATGCGATTGGGATGAATTTCTTCTTAATTCCAGCACATGTTTATGCAAGTGGTTTGACTGGTGTTGCTCAATTAACATCGGATTTATTACAAGATGGTATTGGCATTACATTATCTACAGGGTTACTTGTCTTATTACTCAATATTCCAGTGGCTATTTTGGGATGGTTTAAGGTAGGTCGGGCGTTTACGGTATTTAGTTTTGTGACTGTTGCTTTCATGTCATTGTTTTTAATTGTGATACCAGTACAAGAGGTTTCTTCAGATATATTACTGAATGCAATTTTTGGTGGCGTTATTTCTTCGGTTGGAATCGGGCTGGCACTTAAGTTCGGGATTTCTTCTGGGGGACTTGATATAATCGCGATGTATATTACGATTAAGACGGGGCGTTCATTTGGGAAGTATTTTTTGATTATGAATGGTGTTATTATTTTGATCGCTGGCTTTACATATGAGTGGACCTTCGCGCTTTACACTTTGATTTCTCTCTATGTTTCAAGTCGGGTAATCGATACAATTCATACGAGACATCAGAAACTGACGGCGATGATTATGACGCAGAATCCGGATGATGTGATTAAAGGGATCCAAGGTAACATGTTTCGAGGGATTACGGTTGTTGATGCTATTGGGGCATATTCGAAGGAAGACGTGGCGATGCTTGTTATTGTTATTACTCGATATGAGCTATATGATTTGACGCATATTGTTCAAGCAGTCGATCCGCGGTGTTTCATTAATATTGTGGAGACTTCGAGTGTTTTTGGCGATTTTCGTTCGGAAGCTGACCAGAAAATGGCGATGGAAATGTACAGGGCTAGGATGCATCAGTAAAGCAAAAAGCCAAAATAAGCACGCATTGAAAAGGAATGGTGTACTTACTTTGGCTTTTTTGTGGATGCTTTTATGATCGCCCAAATGGCAATGAAAGCAATGAACCAGCAGACGATAATGACAGTAACTAATATAATTAACACATCCTTTGGAAAAAGTTATGCTTTTAGTATACCATTTTTTAATTCGTCATATTCATATTTTTAACGGCAATATAGAAAAAATCACTAATACATCAGATGATTAGGAGGGGATAAAATGCGTGAAAATTTGGTGGAAAATACAGCTGATAAACTACTTGAATACATACGCGTAAAGGAATTTAAGCTAGGAGATAAATTACCTAATGAATATGCTCTTGCTGAGGAATTACATGTAGGGCGGAGTACTATCAGAGAGGTGGTTAGAATATTAGTTGCGCGTAATATATTACAAGTTAGGCAAGGTTCGGGAACATATATAAGTGAGGGGAAGGGCATTGCCAAAGATCCCCTAGGATTCTCTTTAATTAAAAATAAAAACAAAATGATTAAAGATTTGTTTGTATTAAGATCTATATTAGAGCCACCAATGGCAGCATTAGCTGCAAAAAATGCTACAGCAGATCAAATAAGCCATATGTTTCACTTAAAAGAGGCTATAGAAGCTTCCTTCAAGAATAATACTGATGAACATATAGAACTAGATATAGCGTTGCATACAACTATTGCAGAAGCTAGTGGAAATGTTGCTCTTTTTCATATTGTACCTATTATTAACGAATCCATAGCCTTGTTTAATGAAAATTATAATGTGAGCAATTTAAAAACTGAAACAATAGAGCTGCACAATGACTTAGTAAATGCTATTGCAAAACATGATGAACTAAACGCATTAGATGCCATGACAGTACATATGGCAAACAATAGAAAGGAATTTAGTAAAATTAGTAAGTTAGAATAATAAAAAGTATTGACAAGTCATCTGATGTATTTTATAGTAAATACATCAGATGACTTGTCAGGGGTGATATACATAAAATTAAGCTTTGTAAGTAAAATTTAGTAAGTTTCCAAAGTGTATTAAACAAATACCCAATATACAACAAAATAGTTCGTGCTACTTATGTTGTAAGCTTGGAGATTCAGTATCTTAGCTTTAAGTATTGATAAATCAGGATTTTCAAAACAATTGAAAGCGTAATCATTAAGCGAGGAAGTTATATAGGTAGATAGAGATATGAAGAAATAGTTCATGTATAAACTGTGAATCTATAGACAATGTTTGATTGATAAAGTGGCTAAGTGCACGATAAAGCACGTAAGAAAAATTTATAGAGAAGAGAGATGGCAATAGGGCACTCAATAGTTCTTAATCTAGACTATATACGAGAAACACTAAATAAGGGGGAAGAATTATGGGAAGTGGGTTTATGGGTAAGTTATCAGAGGTATTAGGAGGATTTGCAAACAAAGTCAATAATTTACGCTACATCATGGTAATTAAAAATGCCTTTTCTGCACTTATCCCGGTTATTATTACAGGGGCATTCGGCACATTATTTTCGGCGATGGTTTTTGATGCAGAAAATGGATTAGCAAAAATTGAGTACTTGAGATTTCTAGCTGAATTGAAACCAATTGCTTCGTCGATTAGTTATGTTACTTTAAGCTTTTTAACAATTTATGCTGTATTCCTTATTGGGATAGAATTAGCCAAGCTGAATAAATTAAAAGGAGTTTTTCCAGGAATAATTGCGGTTATGTCGTACTTAGCCGTTACGCCAGTAATTTATCAATACTTGTCTGATGATAAAAATATACTTGTAGAAAATGTTTTAGCCAAACAGTATACTGACACAAAAGGCTTATTTTTAGGAATGATTGTAGCAATACTATCTGTAGAGTTATATAGTTGGTTAGGTCGCCAAAAAAAATTACAAATCAAAATGCCTGATACAGTGCCAGCGAATGTATCGGCTGGTTTTTCCGCACTGGTTCCTACTATAATTACGATTGCAGTCATGGCTGCCGCAGGATTTGTTGTTAAAGCTATTACTGGTATGTATGCCTATGATATTATCTATCATCTTGTTCAACGACCGCTAGAAGGAGTAGTTCAAGGATTGCCTGGAATATTACTTCTAATGCTAATAGCGCAAATTTTCTGGGTTATCGGAATTCATGGGAATCAGATGATAAAGCCGATAAGAGAGCCTTTACTACTTGCCTCAATTGCAGTAAATACGGAAGCTTTTGAATCTGGGAAAGAAATACCTAATATTATCACTATGCCTTTTTGGGATATGTATATGAGTATCGGTGGTTCAGGAGTAACAATTGGGCTACTTGTTGCCGTTTTCATGGTCGGTAAAAGGGAAGATATGCGTGAAATAACAAAACTTTCTTCAGCACCAGGAATTTTTAACATCAACGAACCCGTCATTTTTGGTATGCCAATCATGTTGAATCCGATTTTGGCTATTCCATTTATAATTACTCCGCTAATAACAGGTACAATAGGCTATTTCGCCACAGCAACAGGTTTAGCAGCAAAAGCAGTTGTGATGGTTCCATGGCCAATGCCACCTATCGTTAATGCTTATTTAGCAACTGCTGGAGATTTGGGAGCAGTGGTTACTCAAATTGTTTGTATTATAGTTTCAATTCTTATCTACTTACCATTTGTGAAAATATCTAATACAACGCAACAAAAAAATTCTTAGAAAAGAGGAATAATATGAAACTATCAATTCCAGAAAATTTTATTCTTGGCGCGGCTTCATCAGCGTGGCAAACGGAGGGCTGGAAAGGAAAGAAAGAAGGACAAGATTCATACCCTGATTCGTGGTATAAAAACGAAAAATTTGTTTGGCATAATGGATATGGGCCCGCAGTTGCGACTAATTTTATGGAACAGTATCAAGAGGATATTGACTTAATGAAAGAGATTGGCCTTACTCATTATAGAACTTCTATTAATTGGTCCCGCTTTTTTACTGATTATGAGAACTTAATTGTTGATGAGGATTATGCGCAACATATTGATGACGTTGTAAACGCATTGTTAAAAGCCGGTGTTGAACCTATGTTGTGCTTGGAACACTATGAATTGCCGGTTTATTTATCTGAAAAATATGATGGGTGGTCATCAAGAAAAGTAGTAGATTTGTATTCCGGTTATGCAAAGATAGCTTTTGAGCGCTACGGAGACAGAGTGAAGCAATGGTTTACTTTCAACGAACCGATAGTTCCTCAAACACGTATCTATCTAGATGCTATCAGATGGCCTCACGAGCAGAACACTGGAAAATGGATGTTATGGAATTATCATAAAGTATTAGCGAGTGCCCAAGCAGTTAAGATATACCGCTCTTTAGGACTAACAGGAAGAGTTGGTTGTGTGCTAAATCCTGAGATGGTATATGCAAGATCAGATTCAAAAGAAGACAAAAAAGCTGCTGAAATGTATGATTTATTTTATAATCGGGTATTTTTTGACCCTATGGTGAAAGGCGAGTATTCATCAGAACTTATTGAGTTATGTACTAAATTTGATATTTATTTTAATCCTGTTGCAGCTGATTTATCGGTGATTAGAGAGAATACACTTGATTTTTTAGGGATTAATCAATACTATCCAAAAAGAGTCAAAGCCCCGAGGTATGAGTGGAATAACGCGACGCCGTTTCATCCTGAAATGTTCTTTGAGAATTTTGATTTACCTGGGAAAAAAATGAATGACTCACGAGGATGGGAAATATATCCGAAGATTGTTTATGATATGGCTCACTATTTAAAAGAAAATTATGGAGACATCCCGTGGCTTATCACCGAAAATGGTATGGGCAGAGAAAATGAAGAAAACTATATGAATGATGCAGGGATTGTAAATGACAGCTATAGAATTGATTTTATTAAGCAGCACATCCAATGGCTACTAAAAGCTATTGAAGAAGGATCATCTTGTGAAGGGTACATGTTATGGGCATTTACAGATTGTGTTTCTCCAATGAACGCTTTCAAAAATCGATATGGGCTAATAAGAATCGAACTAGATGAAAAAAGAACGCGTTCTAAAAAGGAATCAGCTGAATGGTATAAATCAATTATTCAAAATCGGGTATTAGAGTTACCAGATGAACGCGACTGGAAATAGTATATATTCGTGGCTAGCTAAGAAAAGTAATGTCAGGTGTATTAACGTAAAGGGTTAGAAAATATAATTTGAGTCCTCATGACGAAGTATTTGCATCATGAGGACACATTAATGTATGTAGGGAGCTGTATTACAGGATATTACCTATTTAGAGGGGACGAAACTTAAAAAATGAGTGATAGTATGGAAAATTTATTATTAGCAATAGACGTTGGAACGACTTCAATTAAATTTGTCATTTTCAATGAAGAAAGAGTAATATATACTAAGTCAGCGAGGATTAAGACTTTTAAAGAAGCCGATAAAGCTATCCAAAATCCAACAGATATTTTAACAAGTATCAAATTAAACATTAAAGAAATAACGGCTCTCTACTCAGATATAGATACTATCAGCTTTAGTACTGCTATGCATACATTAATTCCTATATCTCCTGAAACAGAGCATGATACGATGTTCCTATGGTCTGATAATAGGGCGGCAGATACAGTTTTAGAATTCAAAAAAAATAGCCAACGAACTTTTTTATTTTATAATAAAACAGGAACGCCTATTCATGGTATGAGTCCTTTCGCCAAGTTATTACATTTTAAAGAGGAGTCCAATGATTGGTTTAATAATGTTTCCACGTGGCATGACATGAAATCTTTTTTAATGAGCTATTTTGTAAATGAGTTTGTGACAGATTTTTCAATAGCTTCGGCGACGGGATTGTTCAATAGCATGGATTTTAAATGGGACGAAGATATATTATCGTTTCTTCAATTATCAGACAGCAAACTGCCACGACTTGTTCATCCGAAAACAATTTTTAACATATCAAAAAAAGTTTCACTAGAACTAAGTTTAAAACCAAATACTAAAATTATGATAGGCGCTAGCGATGGGTGTTTAGCTTCTTTAGCTAGCTCACAACAAAATAGTACCGCAGAAAGTCTAACTCTGGGAACTAGTGGATCAATTAGGCAACTATCTACAACGCGATATCTAGGATCGTATATGCAAAGTTTTTGTTATTATTTAGATACAGATCAGTGGGTAGTTGGTGGGCCTACAAATAATGGAGGAATAGTACTAGAGTGGCTTAGTGATTTGTTTTATGATGACAAGGCTGAAATATTTGCTCAATTAAAGCATTTGGGCAAAGCACCTGACTTATTTTTTTTCCCATATATGCAAGGAGAGCGTGCTCCGATTTGGAATGAAAAACAAACAGGAAGTTTTAAAGGCTTAAAGATTACTCATAGACGTCCGGAAATTATTCAGTCCGTTTTAGAAGGTATAGTTTTCAATCTTAAATATATCCTCTCTTTATTGCCGGTTACTTATGATAAGAATCCCTTAGTTTTGAATGGAGGAACAGTACAAAATAAAGAAATTGCGCAAATGATTGCCTCCGTTCTTAATAGAGAATGTCATGTTTCTAATAGAACAGAACCAACGCAAGGGTTATTTTATTGGTGGAAAAAGGGCAAAGAAACTGCAACTACTTTGACTAACGTATATCTTCCTGTTGAATCTGAGCAGGATTACTATAATGAAAAATTTGGTAAGTTTGTTGAGTTACTTAAAACTGAAATGCGTTTAGAAGAAACTTAATTTATAAAAAGCGCTAAAAAGCTCGATTGGTAGCTTTTTAGCGCTTTTTGAAACTTTGTAAGATTAGATGTTAATGTTTCTCTAGTTCAAGGTTGGGATATTCAACTTTAAACGCCAAGGTTTTCTTCTAAATATACTGCAATTCCGTCTTCTTCATTAGTGAGTGTTACGGTGTTTGCTATGTTTTTGAGGGAATCAATCGCATTCCCCATTGCAACGCCTACGCCCGCGAAATCAAGCATTTCAAGATCATTATCTTCGTCACCAAAAGCAATAATATCCTTTCGATCAATGCCGAGGAAGCGGCTGGCAGCTTGAACTCCAATCGCTTTATGCACGCCGAATTTTGTCATTTCCATTGCTGGCCATTCTGCGCCCCAGTTGCGGTATGTTACGATGTTGGAAAGTCGTGAATCCATGTGGTTGCTAACTTCTTGTAACAATTCATGGCTTGCAAAGAACAGCAGGGATGTGGGATCGGTTGTGATTGTGTTTCGTAAATCGCCGATAAAAACATTATCTTTACCTTGCTGAAACATGTCTGGTACACTGGCATTTCGTTCACGCAGAAACACACTGTCTTGTACTTCTGCAGCAATATTGTCTAACGCATAATTGGTTGAAAAATCAAGTAGTTCATGCGCTGTTTTTAAGTCAATGGCTTGGTGATAGGCACTACTAAAATTTATGTCACGTGGATGATGGAATACGGCACCATTAAAATTCACAATTGGCGTGTCAAGGCCAAGTTCATAATAATACATATGACTCATGCGGTAGGGGCGACCGGTAGCAATCATGATTTCGTGACCTTTCTTTCGAGCGCGTTCTAGTACTTTTTTTGTTCGATCTGAAATGGTTTGGTCACTTTTTAAAGCGGTGCCATCGAGATCGAGCACGATTAGTTTTTTTGTCATATTTGTCTCCTCATTCTTTCCATAATTCGTATATCTAGTTCCTGTTTTGATAAAGTGATAGAATAGATAGTGTACCTTTATGATAGACGTTCGGGCGCTCTTTGTAAACGCCTAAGTGCTTTACAGAAGCTTAATAAATCATATAGAAATGAGGCTTACCAATGATTGAAGTGGAACATAAGTGGATAAAAGAAATTCCGGTTTTACATGTTTATGACGCAACACATGCGACTGAGAAATTACCAACTGTCTTTTTTTATCATGGTTTTCAATCGCAAAAGGAGTTATATTTGCCGTACGCTTATTTATTAGCGCAACGAGGCATGCGTGTGATATTGCCAGACGCAGGAATGCATGGAGAACGGTATGCAGATGAGTCGGAAACGGAACAGGCGATTTATTTTTGGGATACCGTTCGTGCAAATATTGATGAGTTGCCTATACTTAGAGATATGCTAGATGCTGAGGGGCTGATTGATACATCGAGGCTTGCAGTCGGCGGATTTTCAATGGGGGCGATTACGAGCTACGGGATGCTGGCGCAGTACGATTGGTTAAAAGTGGGGGTATGTCTCGCGGGAAGTTCATACTATGGTCATTTTGCGAAGGCACTTGCAGAGGGTGTCATAAAGCAGGGCATTGAGTTTCCGTTTGATGTGGATGCACGGATTCGTGAGCTGGCACCGTATGATTTGAGTGCAGCACCTACTAAATTAAAAAATCGCCCGTTGATGATTTGGCATGGAAAAGCGGATGATGTTGTGCCATTTCAATATAGTGAAAAGTTATATGAGGCGCTGGTTGAGGAGGATATGTCGGATAATGTCGCCTTTATGGTGGATGAAAAGGCGAAACACAAAATTTCGATTGAGGGAATGTTAGCGGGTGTTGGTTTTTTAGAAGAAAAATTATAATGAAAATCATTCTCAACTATGTTACAATAATGAGAGGAAATCAAAAGGAGGCTACTACTTCATGGATGCAGAACTAAAAGAGAATTTGATGGGTGCGTTAGAGCAAGTAATCGACCCGGAGCTAGGTATCGATATTGTTAATATTGGGCTAGTTTACGACGTGGACTTGGATGAGGATGGACTTTGCACGGTAACGATGACACTAACGACGATGGGATGCCCGCTTGCTGGAGTTTTGACTGATCAGGTGCGTGTAGCAATGTCAGATATTCCGGAAGTTAAAGATACGAAAGTGGATCTTGTTTGGACGCCGGCTTGGACGAAAGATCGGATGTCGCGCTACGCTAAGATTGCACTCGGTATAAGATAAAAAGATACGAAGGTAAGGTTGTAGCATCGTTACACGCTGCTCTGAACTTACCTTCATATCTTTTTTATTTGTCTGCTTGTTCTAGTTTGACTATGCGAGCTTCGAGTTCGCTCTGCTTTTCATATTGGCGAACGATTTGTTTTGCTAGATTAAGCTCGGCTTGCGCGGTCATTAAATGATCTTGGCCATGAACTAATAAAAAGGATGGCGTTATTTCCTTATCTGTGCTACGGCGAGAAACCAATTTTGTTTGCCAAGCATGCCCCTCTGCAAATTGTACTGTTGCCTTTTGTAAATGAGATGTTGCCTCTTCAAAATGATAGTTTTCAGCAGCGGCAATAGCAGCGTAAGCTTCTTTTCGTGTATTTCCGCCATGAAGAATTAATTTTACAACGGCTTCTTCCGTGTGGATATTCATTTTTTTCACCTCATTCAAGCTATTTATCTTATTGTAGCAAAGCCTGCAAGCAATTGCTATTATTAGGTTAATCAGACTAAGGTATGATGACATAGAGCGCAAATTTGAGATATAATAAAGCTATTAAAGTGGACGAAAAGAGGGATAATCATGGAAGAACGATTGTATGATCTTGAGGATAAAGTACAGGATTTAGAACTCGAAGTATTGAGTTTACGTCAGCAGGTAAATGAGTTGGAGCAGGCAAAAGGAGCAAAAACACATCGAGGTAATTGGTCATGGGGATTATTCGCATTGATTCCAATTGTAGCAATTATCTGTAATATGATTATACAATTAGCCGATTAGGAAAAAATAATTCCCGAACTAGATTGGGAATTATTTTTAATTCCGTTCGCCGCTGTTCGTATGTCAAAGCAAAGAATTACGTGTAATACCTAGGATAGCCAAAAAAGTTGTTAAGTAAGCGCTTTTTTTGCGAAATGCTATATAAAAGCCTATAAAGTAAATTGTTTTAGTCACAAAAATTACACAATTTGTTCTCTTGCTTTTTTCGACTATTAAAAGTAAAATGTATATATACCTTGCATTTAGTGTAAGTTCTTATTTCGACAAAAGTATACAATGCTTGTCTATTTTTGTGGGGATAAGACCCTATCATGGTTATAATGGAATTCGGTGTATCCATCTTCCAAATGTTAAGCACTTGTGTTTATCATATGATTTCGCACCGATAACCGTTATTTGTTTTCATTCATCTCATTTGCCATGTAGTTTTTGTTTGTGCCTCATCCCGTTAAGCATAAACATTCGAACATGATGGCGTGCCTAGTCAATTGACTGGGCTTTTTTTGTTGCAGCTGTTCGAACAAAGTGAGCTACAGCTGCAATATGAGTGCGAGCGTAGCGAGCATTCGTTCCTTGAAATTCCATGAGCGCCCATCTATCTAAATGGTACAGAGTCTGGCGCCATGAATCTCATAAGCAAATCACTTCAAGCATCTCCCTTCGACTGTTATACTTGGAGCAAGCAAATTTTGAAGGAGGACGATGAAATGAGACTACAAGGCAAAAAAATAATCGCTCTAATTAGTGAGGATTTTGAAGATTTAGAATTATGGTATCCTGTGTTACGTGTTCGTGAAGCTGGAGCAGAGGTTCATTTAGTCGGAGAAGAGGCTGGTACAGTATATCACGGTAAATATGGTGTTCCTGCAACGAGTGATTTGAGTTTTGAAGACATTCGTGTGGAGGATTACGATGGTATTTTGGTTCCGGGAGGTTGGTCACCAGACAAATTACGCCGTTTTGATAAAGTATTGGATTTTGTGCGCTACTTTGATGAAAAAAAGAAGCCGATTGGTCAAATTTGCCACGCTGGGTGGGTACTTATTTCGGCAGGAATTCTAGATGGTGTGAACGTTACTAGTACGCCTGGTATCAAAGATGATATGACGAATGCTGGCGCGATTTGGCATGATGAAGCAGTAGTGACAGATGGGCACATTATTTCGAGTCGCCGCCCACCGGATTTACCTGAGTATGTACCAGCGTTTATTGCAGCGTTTGAATAAACAGCAAAAAGAGTACGGGACAAAACTCATTTTCATACAAAATAAGCAAGATATCACAAATCCTTTTTTTCGAGTAGGATGTGAATCTTGCTTGACACAAATCGAGCGAAAGCGTTTGTATTCAGGGGATTTTGTGGAAGCCGGAAGCGGAGTGTACGACTGTACATGAGAACCGGAAGTCCGCCAAATTCCTGAATGCGAGCGCTTGTCGCCGGTTTATTTTAGGTTATGTCTCAGACCCTTTTACGTGAAGTAATAGCTAATTATGAAACCGATAAAAGATGGAATCGCTGCGACGGCTAGTAAGATGCTCCATCGTAATTGAATTTTGCGATTTGGTTTTTCGGATCTGCCCACTGATACGAGCGCAGAACAGATGATTGACGCTAAAATTAGGACCATTAATACAAAAGAGAACAGTGATGACATGCTGTATCCGGTCGTTAGTAGCGCAAAAATGATAACTAGTGCGGTAATTCCGATACCGCTAAAAAATGCTTTCCACAAATGGCTCACTCTTTTCTATTCAATATCTCTTTCCTTTATAGCAGATATACAAGGTGAATGTCTAATAATAAACAAAAAAGGACGATATTCACGCCCTCTTTACTACATTAAAAGTCAAAATCCTTACTAATCGCTGGTTCGCTGGGCAGGCACATGAAGATAATCATGATAATACTACCTACAAATGGAATAAAGCTAAGCAAAACGAACCAACCGCTCTTGTTAGAATCGTGCAAACGACGAACCATTAACGCTAACAACGGAATGAACGTTGCTAACATGTATAAAAACAATAAGCCAACGACAAGCAAGTTAGGACCTGATGCCATAATAAAAGCGAAGTAACCGGTTGATTCACTTATCGCAGGTGTTGTTGCGGCTATGATTACAAAGACTAGGATGAGTATGTAAAAAGTACTGATGATAATCGCATTCCACAAAACGACATACCAATAGGCTGAACGAGATGAACGACCAGTGAAATTCACATAATTCTTCCAAAAAGAAATATAAGCTTCAATAAATCCCAAAATAAATCCTCCCTTCTAAGATGCCAAATTACAGTATAGCATGTTTGTAGAAGGATATGTTTGTCGAAATAGTGAATGTTTAAAAGGACTGTACCCCAAGTTGATTTGGAATACAGTCCTTTTTGTGCGCCCAGCATGCGCAAATGCTAGGTGGTGAAAGTCCACTACAGGCTTGGCAGTAGGAACTGTTAGC